>JACDBD010000332.1 GCA_013695115.1 Actinomycetota bacterium
GTACGACTACGTCAACGGCGTGGTCGCGTGGGAGGACGGCTTCGTCGCCGTCACCGCCAACGGCGTCGTCTTCCGGTCCCCCGACGGCAAGGCGTGGGACACGCTCGATGCCACCGGACTTGGCAATGACCCCGAAAGCGTGGCCGAGACCGCGGTTGCCGGTCTCGTCGCCGGCGATGAGTTCCTGCTGGCGGCGGGGACGCGGGGGGCCGAGCGGCGAGGACGAGGTCCGCACGACGCCCGTGGTCTGGCGCTCCGAGGACGGGGACAAGTGGCAGCAACTCGAGACCAACGGCCTCACCGCGCGCTACCTCGATGCGATCGTCACGTCCGGCGGCGCCTTCCTCGCGTTCGGTGCCGAGGAGGTCCCGGCCCCGCCCGGCCTCGAGAGTGAGGAGGACCTCGAGGAGGAAGAGGGAGCGGAGACGGGCGAGCCGGAGATGGTCTACGTCACGTCGGTGTGGCGGTCCGAGGACGGCGAGCAGTGGACGGCGGTCGGGGGGGACCCGGTCACCCCGGCGGGCGAGAACTCCAGCGAGGGCCTGGGCGCGGTCGCGGTCAACGGCGACCGAGTCGTCGTGTCACTCGGCGCCGAGTGCTACGGCTGCTACGACGACTTCTCCAACGCGCTGTACCGGTCGGAGGACGACGGCCGCAGCTGGCAGGAGCTCGACGACACGGGGCTCGACGACCTCGACCTCGCCAACACCGACGTGATCCCCCGCGTGGTCAGCTTCGACTCTGGCTTCGTTGCCGTCGGGACCTCCGAGGACGGCGACGACACGGTGGCCACCCTGTGGCGGTCGGCCGACGGTGAGACCTGGACCGGCAAGACACAGCTCGGCGGACCCCGGGAGTACGAGTACGCCGCCGACATCGATGCCATGGCCGCGACCGAGACCGGGGTCATCATCCTGGAGCTCCGGGGCGACGAGCTGGCGGTGTGGCGAGTCGAGCTGAGCTGACGGCCAAGGCGAGCGGCCTGGCCGGAGAAGGTGGTTAGGGCTCGGGCGCGACCCTCACCAGCGCGGCGACCGCCTTGTACGCGGCCTCGGCGGGACCGAGCTCGTCGGGGCGGAGCAGGTTGGCCATGATCCGCAACACCCACTCCATCAGCGTCTTGCTCTGCATCCCGACCCGAGTGAGCTCGCGCATCACCGCCGGGTTGCCGATCGCCCGTACGAACGCGCGCGCCACCTTGAAGTAGAGGTCATACCGCGCCGCCAGCTCTTCCTCGTAGGTGCGGAGGGCGAGCCCGTCGCCGCTGACGAGGGCGCGGTCGAGGGCGGCGGCCGCCAGTCGCCCGGTCTCGTAGGCGTAGCCGATGCCCTCACCGTTGAACGGGTTGATCGCGCCGCCGGCGTCGCCGATGACGAGCCAGGTCGGTCCCGTCTTCGGCGTCACCGACCCGCCGGTCGGGAGCTTGCCGCCGGTGGGCGGCCCGCACGCGGTCTCGGGAGTGATGCCCCAGCGCGGCGGTGCGGTCGCGACGAACGCGTCCATGAGCTTGCTGGTGTTCACCGACTTCCACCCCTGGAACGTCGACAGAAGACCGACGCCGACGTTCACCGTCCCGTCGCCGACGGGGAACACCCAGCCGTAGCCGGGAAGGTGGTTGCCCTCGCGGTCGCGAAGGTCGAGATGACTCTCGATCCAGGGCTCGTCGTGGAACGGGCTGGTGAAGTACCCCCGCACCGCCATGCCGAGCGGGTAACTGCGGTCACGCGACGCGCCCAGCGCCCGACCGAAGCGCGAGTTGGCGCCGTCGGCGACGACCAGGTAGCGGGCCCGCACCGTCTCGGTGGTCCCGGCCTCACGACGACGGACGACCGCGCCGGTGACGAGGCCGCCCTCGACCACGGGCTGCACCGCCTCGCTCGCCGGCCACAGCGTCGCCCCCGCCTTCACCGCCCGGCCCGCGACCATCTCGTCGAGGTCGCGCCGGCGGATGACGTACCCATAAGGAGGGAACTCGGGGTGGTCGGGCCAGGCGAGCTCGAGGGTCACGCCGTGTGCGATCGACCGCAGCCCGTCGTAGCGGAGGTAGTCGCCGAGCGGCTCGGCGAGGCCCATGTCCTCGAGCTGGCGGACGGCCCGGGGGGTGAGGCCGTCGCCGCACGTCTTCTCGCGGGGGAACCGCTTCTTCTCGACCACCAGGACCCGGTGCCCCCGGTCGGCGAGCCAGTAGGCAGCGGCCGCGCCCGACGGTCCCGCCCCGATGACCAGGACGTCGTACCGATCGGTCACCCGCGAATCGTCCCACAGGGGTGGCGCGCCGACCCACTCGCGCGCGTCCCTGCACAAGTTCACAAGGGACCGGCGCCCAATGTGCTGATTCGTTGTCTACCGTGGTAACAAACGGTTCATCGGATGCCTGGCGCGGAAGCGCAGGGCGCGCGGGGAGGAGGACGTCGGGGCTCATGCCCAACCTGCTGCCTGACTGGCTTCCCTGGATCCGGCCGGCCGGCCGCCTCATCTGGTCGCTGATCGGGACGGGAGTCGGGCTCGCATTCATCGCGGCGCTCATTCGCCCGCCCCGCGAGCGCAAGCTCGTCACCGCGCGTCAGGCGCTTGCGGGCGCGGTCGTCGTCTTCGTCCTCGGGCTCGTCGCGGGCAAGCTGCTCGCCGACTTCCAGACCGTCGTCGTATGGGTGATGTTGGGTGGGGTGCTCGCAATCGCGTTCGCGGCGGTCGCGTCGCGTGATCTGCGCTCGTCCGACCAGACCACGACGTGGGCCGAGGCGATGCTTGGTGCGGTGGCGGTGTTCGTCATCTTCACGCTGGTCTACGGCGTGGTCCCGCACGAGTGGCTCACCTTCGCCAACTCGTACCTCAACATGAGCAACGACCGGTTCATCAAGGAGCCCTTCTGGCCGTTCTACGACACGGTCAAGCTCCCGTTCAGCGCGATCCGCGACACCGTCGCCGCGCTCATCTACGTGGTCGCGATCGGCGGCAACGTGGTGCTGTGGATGAAGTGGCAGGCGCGGCTCACCCCGAAGCCCGAGCCCGCCGAAGGCGAGACGGCGGCGGAGGTCATCCGCACGTCGCGCTTCGGCCGTCCGCTCAAGGCGAAGGCCTAGCCATGGCCCGCACCGATGCCAACCCGCCCATGCCCGACTTCGTCACCGACTACGACCTCTTCGAGGTCGACCCCGCTTTCCTGACGTCGGCGGTGAAGCCCAAGCAGTTCCTCCACATCGACCAGGCCGAGTGCATCCTGTGCGAGGGGTGCGTCGACATCTGCCCGTGGAAGTGCATCCACATGGTCTCGGTCGACGCGATCGACTCCGCCGAGGGCGCGGTCCAGCCGGGCGAGGACCCCAAGGACCACGTGGCATTCATCGTCGACGAGGACGTGTGCACCCGGTGCGCGCTGTGCGTCGACCGCTGCCCCACCGGCGTCATCATCCTGGGCAAGATCACCGACGACGTCGCCGAGGGCGACCCCCACGTCCGCACCAACCGGCACGGCTACTCGTACGGTGTGAGGTTCTAGTGGCTGACGGCAATGGCAACGGCCGCAACGGGAACGGGCGGCGCCTGACCAAGGCGCTCGCGACCGCCGACGAGAAGGTCCGCGGGTCGCAGGCGTGGGCCTCGATCTTCCGGCCCGGCTCCGTCTTCCGGCGCGGCTACACCGACAGCCCCCGCAACCGGTCCTACGTGATCATGAACAACGTGCTGTACCACCTTCACCCGGTGAAGGTGAAGCGCCACGCGGTCAAGGTCTCGTACACGTTGTGCCTCGGCGGGCTCTCCTTCTTCCTGTTCATCCTGCTCACGGTGACCGGCATCTTCCTGATGTTCTTCTACCGGCCCACCGCCGCCCAGGCGTGGGACGACGTGCGCACGCTCGAGACCGCGGTGACATTCGGCTCACTGGTGCGCAACATGCACCGCTGGGGCGCGCACCTCATGGTGTTGACGGTGTTCCTGCACATGAGCCGGGTCTTCTACCACGGCGCATACAAGGCGCCGCGCGAGTTCAACTGGGTGATCGGCGTGATCCTGCTCACGCTGACGCTGCTGCTCTCGTTCACCGGCTACCTGCTGCCGTGGGACCAGCTTGCGCTCTGGGCGGTCACCGTGGGCACGAACATGATGGGCTTCACACCCGTGTTCGGCGACAGCGTGAAGTTCGTGCTGCTGGGCTCGAAGGAGATTGGCAACGACACCATCCTGCGCTGGTACGTGCTTCACGTGCTGCTCCTACCGTTCGTGATCGTGATCTTCATGGCCGTCCACTTCTGGCGGGTCCGCAAGGACGGCGGCCTGTCCGGGCCGCTGTAGGCCGGGGAGCACCCACATGACCGAGGTTCCCGAGCACCTGCTCCAGCGGAGCAAGGAGCGCCGCAAGGCGCTGGGCCTGCCCGTGCCGGGGGAGGAAGAGGGTGCGGAGGCTGCGCCGGCCGAGACTGAAACACCGGAAGCACCCGCGACCGAAGCTCCCGCCGAGGCCGCCCCGGCGGGCGAAGCTCCGGCCGAGGCACCGACAGCCGAAGCTCCGGCCGAGGCGCCCGCCGCCGGTGGGAACGGCGACGGAGAAGGTGGTGGCGACCGCGGCGGCGTGCCCGCCCACCTGCTCGAGCGGTCCAAGAAG
>JACDBD010000352.1 GCA_013695115.1 Actinomycetota bacterium
GGGGCCGGGTACCCCGGCCCCGAGCGAACGGAGCAATAGGGATGGCTGATGACATCGAGTTCGACGAGATCGACGCCCTTGCCGCCGGCGCGGTAGGCGAGCCGGGCGAGCGTGAGTTCTTCATCCAGGCCCGCACCGAGTCGACCCAGCTCACGGTGCTGGTCGAGAAGGAGCAGGTGGCGCTGCTCGCCGCCGAGGCCATCACCTTCCTCGATCGCATCGCCGACGACTTCCCCGAGGACGACGACGAGGCGCCGAAGCAGGATCTGCGGGAGCCCACCGTCCCGCTCTTCCGGGCGCGGCTGATCGGCTTGGGTTTCGACCCCGAGCGCGCTCGCGTGCTGATCGAGCTGCGCGAGCGCCCCAGCGGGGAAGAAGAGGAGGACGAGGGCGAGCTGCCCGCCGGGGAGCGAGCGTCCGCGGGCGGGGTAACCCCGCCCGCAGCGAGCGAGCCCATGGAGATGGAGGAAGAGGGTTACGTCGCCCGCATCTACGCCACCCGCTCACAGGTGCGGGCGATGGCGGCGCGCGGCGCGGCCGCGGTCGCCGCCGGCCGACCTCCGTGCCCGCTGTGTGACATGCCCATGGACCCGGCCGGGCACCGGTGCCCCCGCTGGAACTGAGCGACTCCGCCGCCGCCGAGGAGCTCGCCGTCGGCGAGCTCGAGGTGCTCGGACGCATGCACTACGCGTCCAATGCGACCTTCCTGGCACGCGTCCGCAACAACGGCGCGGAGGTCGCGGCGGTGTACAAGCCCCGCCGGGGCGAGCGACCGCTGTGGGACTTCCCCAACGGGACGCTCTGCGAGCGCGAGGTCGCGACGTACGAGCTGTCGGCCGCGCTCGGCTGGGGCCTGATCCCCGCCACCGTGTTGCGCGACGGCCCGCTGGGCGAGGGCATGGTGCAACGTTTCGTCGACCACGATCCCGAGGAGCACTACTTCACCCTCCTCGACCAGCACGCCGACCACTTCCGCCGTTTCGCGGTGTTCGACGTGCTGGTCAACAACGCCGACCGCAAGGGCGGCCACTGCCTGCGCAGCCGGCCCGACGGCGGCATCCTCGGCATCGACCACGGGCTCACGTTCCACCCGGCGTGGAAGCTCCGCACCGTGATCTGGCACTTCGCCGGCGAGCGCATCGATCCCGTCATCGCCGACGACGTGTGCCGGGTCGCCCAGCTCGACGCCACGGTCGTCGACCCGCTCACGCCGCTGCTGTCGCCGCTCGAACTCGAGGCCATGCAGCAGCGCGCCGCCGAGCTGCTGACAACGGGAACGCTGCCGGAACCGGAGCCGGGATATCACTCAGTCCCCTGGCCTCTTGTCTAGTCGCACTCGCTCGGCGGCAGGGTACCTGCCGCCGTCCTTCGGGCCGCTCGCCGCTCCCGCACAATCCTGGCAGCGAACCGGTGGATGGCGCCTCTGACTGCTACCAGACGGCGGTGCGGAAGGGCGGGTTGGGGACGCGCTCGTAGATGGTGATGCCGTCGATGAACTCGACGTAGCGGTACTCCCGGAACACGATCGCGGCGAAGGTCGGGTAGGCCGAGATCGGGTAGTGCTCCGACTCGCGAATCCCGGAGATTGATGCGTCGAGGATGTAGCGGGGCGGATGGCTGGCGAAGTCCTCGAAGAACAGCTGCCACGCACCCGGCGTCGCCGTGTCCTCCGAGACCGCCTCCTGCGCGCGCCCGCTCCACGAGCCGGTGAGGAACCGGTTCGTCAGGAAGCGGGTGGCGGGCCGTGAACCCGAGGCCCAGTAGATCTCGGGCACGTGGCCCCACACCAGGATCCGGTCGTCCGGCGCCGCATGGGTGGCTGTGAACTCGGCGGCGTTGCGGTACTCGGGGTGCTCGACCGGCTGTTCGGGGAACGCCAGCAGTACCAAAAGCAGGGCCACCGAAGCCGACCCCACCACGAGGCGCTTCGCGAGCTGGCGGGACGCGCGTGCCAGCACCCCCGCGCTCAACAGAGCGAGCGGGGGAAGCAGTTGCAGGTAGTAGTGGCCGAAGAAGCGGAAACCGACCATCACCGACAGGACCGCCGACGCCAGCCAGAGCCAGAGGTCGGTGTCACCCTGCCCGTGGGTACGGCGCTCCTGCCACGCCTGCGGCAACGCCCAGATGATCGGCAGGTTGAGCGCGGCGAAGAAGATCGTCATCCCCACGCACAGCACCACGACCCGCACCGAGGCCGACCCGACACTGAGGTAGCTGCCGTTGCCCAGCACCGCCCAGAACAGGAGCTGGCCCGGGCCGACGAGCAGCGCGACGAGGGCCACGGGCAGGGCGAAGCCGGCCAGCGCGTCGCCGGCGGCGCGGCGACCCCTGAACTTCCAGAGGAGGTAGAGGACGGGAAGCAGCGTCGCCGCCCCCGTCTGTTTCGCCAGCATGGCGACCGCCACCGCCCCACCCGCGAGGAACCCGCGGCCGCGCCGCGCGAATAGGACCGCCGCGGTCATCGGCGGGAGCATGAAGATCTCGAAGTTGGCGGCCTGCCCGTCCTGGGGGACGAACGCCCCCGTGGCCAAGACCAGCAGGATCCCGGCCAGCCACCCCGCCCGCCGCCCGTACCGGGATCGGGCCTCCGCCGCCACGAGCAAGCCGGTCAGCGCGACCGCCACCGCCGCCATGACCCGCACCGACCACAGCGCGGTCGTCCCGAATGTCCGGAAGGTGGCGGCGTAGATGTACGGGACCAGCGGCGGCTTGCGGTCGACTGCCTCCTGGTAGATCTGGCCGCCGTCGTTGATGACCTCGGCCTGGGTGGC
>JACDBD010000387.1 GCA_013695115.1 Actinomycetota bacterium
GCCTCGTAGCGGACTGGTTCTCCGACGAGGACCGCGTCTACGACGACGTCGAGGCTGGATCGACCGCGTAGTTCCGAGCCGTGACCATGGAACGCGGTGAGTTGTTCTTGGCTCCCTTTACGTACGCGGACCTCGAAGGCGTTAAGAGACGGCCGGTGTGCGCGGTCTCGTTGAGCGAGTTCAACCGAGGACCCGATGTCATCGTCGCGATGGTCACGAGCAGCCGGGCACGCCTCCAGGGACCAGGGCTTGGAGATGTCTTGCTGAGTGACTGGCGATCCGAAGGGTTGCTGACCGCGTCCGTCGTCAGGACCGGGCGCCTGCAAACGATGGAATCACGGCTGCTCAGCGCGCGGCTCGGCGTACTGAGCGAGCGAGATGCCGCGGTCGGCGGAGATGCGCTCCGAGGGGTCCTGGATCTCGGCTAAGCCCTCGGCGCGCCTGCCGGCTCCTCCACTTCGACGTAGCCGCCCGACTGGGTCCGTTCGAGGACCGCGGTCGGCCGCGGTTTCTCGTGGTCGCGGGCCTGGAGCTCGCGACACAGCCGGTAGGTGAGCAAGGCGGTCAACGGCGGCAGCACGAGCAGGAAGATCCGGAACACCCAGGTGATCAGGTTCACCGAGATGTCGAAGCGGGCCGCGAGCACGTCGTTGCCGCCGGCCGCGAAGAGGATCACGTAGAACGTCAGCGCGGCGACGCCGATCGAGGTACGCACCGGTCGATCGCGCGGCCGGTCGAGCAGGTGGTGCTCTTCGTAGTCCTTGGTCACGCGCGCCTCGAGGAACGCCCACGCGTACAGCAACATGAATGTGATCCCGGGAATCACGACGCCCGAGTAGAACGGGTTCGGGATCTCGAAGCCGAACAGTCGGGTCTCCCACGCCGGGAACAGCCGCAGCGATCCCTCCAGCCAGCCGACGTACCAGTCGGGTTGCGAGCCCGCGCTCACCGCCGCGGGCTCGAACGGCCCCCAGATCCACACCGGGTTGATCTGGGCCAGCCCGCCCAACGCCGCCAGCACCGCGAACGTGAGGAAGAACAACCCGAGGGTCTTGGCCATGAACGTCGGCCAGAGCCGCGCGCCGACCACGTTGGTGTTGGCGCGTCCCCGACCCGGGAACTGGGTGTGCTTCTGGCGCACGAGGATCGCCAGGTGCGCACCGAGGAGGACCGCGATCGCGACCGGGATGATGAGGATGTGGATCACGAAGAACCGAGTCAGTACTTCGTTGCCGGGGAACTCGCCCCCGAAGATCAGGAACGCGGTCCACACCCCGGCCACCGGCACCGAGAGCACGACCGAGTACGCGATCCGCAACCCGGTGCCCGACAGCTGGTCGTCGGGGAGCGAGTAGCCGGTGAACCCGTTGGCGATCGCGAGGATGAGGAGCGTCACCCCTATCATCCAGTTGATCTCGCGCGGCCGCCGGAACGCCCCGGTGAAAAAGATGCGCATGAGGTGGGCGATGACGGCGGCGACGAACATCAGTGCGGCCCAGTGGTGGATCTGGCGCATAACCAGCCCCGCCCGCACGTCGAAGCTGATGCGAAGCACCGACTCGTAGGCCTGCGACATCTTCACGCCGTCGAGCGGCGCGTAGCTGCCGTGGTACACGACTTCCTTCGTTCCCGGGGTGAAGAAGAACGTGAGGTACACGCCGGTGAGCACGAGGATCACGAAGCAGTACAGCGCGACCTCGCCCAACATGAACGACCAGTGATCGGGGAACACCTTGTTGAGCGTCGTGCGGGCGGCACGCGACGCACCGAGCCGGTTGTCGATCCACCGGGCGACACGCTGAATGATCATCGTGGGATGGTCACCGGCCCCGGTCCCAGAAGCCGGGGCCGATGGGCTCGTCGTAGTCGTCCTGGGCCCGCAGGAGACCGTTGTCGTCCACCATCAGCGGCAGCTGGGGGAGCGAGCGGGTCGCAGGCCCGAACATCGGCCGGGCGCCCTCGACCGCGTCGAAGCTCGACTGGTGGCACGGGCAGAGCAGCCGCTTGACGTCCTGCTGGTACAGCCCGACCGGGCAGCCGGCGTGCGTGCACACCTTCGAGTAGGCGACGTACCCCTCGGGCGCCCAGTCCTCACGCCCCTTTCGGGTGACGACGTTCTCGTCCGAGATCCGGATGAGCAGGGTCTGCGAGTCCTCCCGCTCGAGGTGGCCCTCGGGGAACACGGTCAGCACCCCGCCGACCTCGAGCGTGCGCACCCGCACCGGCTCACCCTGCTCGTCGACGACGAGCGAGCCCCGCCGCCACTTCGTGCGCCGCAGCGAGTTGCCGGGGTTGGGGCCGAGCGAGCGGAGCGGGAACAACGCCGCCACCCCGAGCGCGCCGGCGGCGACGCCCAGCATCTTGAGGAGGAACCCCCGGCGCGCCAGCCAACCCTCCCCCCGCTCGAGGTCGGTTTCGAACGCGGCAACCTGGCCCTCGCTCGACGGGAGCACGTCGCGCTCCTCGGTGTACGGCCCCTGGGGGAGCAGGCGCCGCGCGACCACCACGAAGCCGTAGCCGAGGCCACCCAGCGCGATCGCGAGCAGCACCCCCTCGACCTGGTTCTGGCCGCCCTGCCAGTACACGGCGGCGAGGCCGAGTGACGCGAGCGCGCTGACGCCGAACGCCACCGCGACCTGGTTGACCGCTCGGCGCTCGCGGTCGGGCGCGCTCACTCCGCGTGCTCCTTCGGCTCGATCCAGCGGCAGGCGAATGCCAGGGCGACCAGCCCCAGCAACGCGACCAGGCCCTCGGTGATCGGGCCCACCCGCCCGAGCGACAGGCCGCCCGGGTCCTCGGGGTCGTCGAGGTAGCGCACGTACTCGACGATCGAGTTGACCTGGCGATCGGACAGCGTGTCGGGCCCGAAGATCGGCATCGGTCCCGGTCCGGTGCGAATGGCCTCGGCCGTCTGCACCCGCGTCGCGCCGTGGAGGTCGGGTGCCGTCCGCCCCGAGCTCAACGCGCCGCCGTTCCCGGCCGCGCTGTGGCAGGCGGCGCAGTTCAACAAGTACAACTCGCCGCCCTCGGTGAGGCGACCGGGCGGGTCGTCGACGTCGGGGATGGGCGGGCCGTCGCCCAGCGAGGCGACGTACGCGACCAGCGCGTCGATCTCGTCGGGCTCGTACGCCGGCGGCTTGCTCACCGGCTGGCGGTCGGGATCAGTGTCGGGCATCCGTCCCGTCGTCAGTTGGAAGTCGGCTGACGCCGCACCCACGCCGACGAGGCTCGGCCCCTGGTCGGTGCCCCCACCGTCGGCGCCGTGGCACTGCGCGCACCCGGTGACGAACAGCTCGCGCCCCTGCTGCACCCCCGCATCGTCGTTACCGCGCGATGGCGTGGCTGCCGCGCCCGCGAGGCCCAGAGCCGTCGCCGTCGCCAACAGCCCGAGGCCTACGAGCACGACGACCGCGCGTCGCATCTACCGGATGAGGAAGATCGTCGTGAACAGGCCCACCCACACGACGTCGACGAAGTGCCAGTAGTACGTCACCGACTCGACCACCGGGCCCCGCCGGGGCAGCGGGCCCGGGCCGCCGACCACCGCCAGCCCGATGACGAGCAGGACGAGCCCGGCGAGCACGTGCAGCCCGTGGAAGCCGGTCATCAGGTAGTAGATCGATCCGTACGCGTGCGACGAGATCTCGAAGTCGTTGACCATGAACTCCCGCACCTGGTTGGCGAGGAACAGCGCGCCGAGCCCGAGCGTGATCGCCAGCCACCGCTGCACGCCGGCGCGGTCGTCGCGCTCGAGCGCCCGTCCGGCGAAGTGGATCGTGCCGCTCGACCCGATCAGCACGACCGTGGCGACCGCGGAGCTGGCCGTCTCCAGGGTCACCCCCGGCGGCGGCCACGCCGACGCCTCCGCCCGCAGCGTGAAGTACGCGGCGAACAGCCCACCGAAGAACATGAGCTCCGACGCCAGCCACACGACCGTCCCCACGGTCAGCATCGCCGGCGGACGGGTGCCGGACTCCTCGGTCGCGACGCCCCCGGTCACGTTCCGGAGTCTGTCACAGCGCGCCGCCGACCTAGCGTGGCCCGGGACGTCGCTCAGCCTTCGAGTGAGGAGCAGCAGTCCGTGTCAAGGATCCTTGGAGTCCTAGCGCGCGACGACCTATCCTGAGGGCGAATGGCTCGGCCTCAACCCTCCGAACGAGATCCCCAGGACGACGCTCAGGCGCGCGCGTGGGCTGAGGAAGCGCGCCGGCGGGGCGAAGCCGGCGAGCTGAAGGATGACTCCGCTTACCTGGCGCGCAAGTTGGCCGAGGAGAAGCGCAAGCTCAAGCGCCGTTGACGTGGGTTGTCGTCACCCGGGATGCGTACGAGGCCTGGGAAGCGACGACCGACCCGGACACTGACGCCGACCTTCGGGTAGCAGTCTTGGGAGTGGGTTCACGCGTTGCAGAACGGCCCTCCCAACGCGGGCGTGTTCGACCCTTTCCGCGAGACCCACTTCGCACGAGTGGCTGATACGGACGTCTGGATCGAGTACCTGATCCTCCCGTACTTGGACCCGCCTGCGATCGTCATTCGCGAGTACCGGTAACTCACCACTAGCGGCCCGGGTGTCGCGGAGATCGGCCGGTAGCGTGGCCTCGTGGAGACGCACGTCGCGCCGCCGCCCCCGTCGTGGGACCTGCTGCTCACCGGCTGGGAGCTCGACATCCTCGTGGTCGGCATCGTGGCGGCCGCGGCCGCGTACACCCTCGGCGTGCGCCGACTCAAGAGGCGAGGACGCGCCTGGCCGCGCGGCCGGTCGATCGCCTTCGGCGCCGGGCTGCTCGCGCTCGTGCTCGCGACCCAGTCGGGTCTGACCGCCTACGACGATGTGCTCTTCAGCATGCACGTCGGCCAGCATCTCGTCGTCGGGATGCTGGCGCCCCTCCTGCTCGTCGGCGGCGCCCCGGTCACGCTGGCGCTCCAGGCGAGCGACCGGAACACACAGCGCCGCTTGCTTCACGTCCTCCACAGCCGGCCCGTCGCCGTCATCACCCATCCGGTCACGGCCTGGGTGCTGTTCGGCGGGACCCTCGTCGTCCTCTACTTCACCGGCCTCTACGAGCTCTCGCTCCGGAACCATTGGGTCCACGTCGCCACCCACGCCCATTTCGTGGTGGCGGGCTCGTTGTTCATGGCCCACGTCGTCGGGATCGACCCGATCGCGGGCGCGCTCGGATACGGCGCCCGCCTCCTCTATGTGCTGGTGGCGCTGCCGTTCCACGCGTTCCTGGGCGTGGCCATTCTCGGCACCGACCGCGTCCTCGCGGCCGGCTGGTACGACGATGTCGGCCGCCCCTGGGGCGCCAGCCCGCTGGCCGACCAACGCACCGGTGCCGGCCTGCTCTGGGTGGCGGGGGAGGTGTTCGGTCTCGTCGCCGCCCTCATCATCGTGCGCCGCTGGATGGGACAGGAGGAGCGCGCCGGAGCGCGTCACGACCGCCGACTCGCCAACTCACCGGTGGAGGCCTCGCCAGACCCGTCGGCTAGATTCGCTGGGCCATGGAGATCCGCATCGGTGTCATCTACACCCCCAAGGAGCTGACCCTCGAGCCCGCGGGCACGCCCGACGACGTCGTGAAGATGGTCGAGAAGGCGCTGAAGGACGGCGCCGCGATGATCTGGTTCGAGGACGTGAAGGGCCACAAGGTCGGCGTGCCCGCCGACAAGCTGGGGTACGTCGAGGTGGACGCCGACGAGGCGGCCAAGCGGGTCGGCTTCGGAAGCAGCTAGGCCGATGGCCGAGCCCGACCTCCTCGGGCGGCGCCTCCTCTTCTTCACCGGCAAGGGCGGCGTCGGCAAGAGCACCGTCACCGCCGCGACCGCGCTGCTCGCGGCCGAGCGCGGCAAGCGTGTCCTCGTCGTCGAGGTCGACGCCAAGGGCAACCTCACCGAGCAGTTCGAGCAGGGCGCGGTCGGCTTCCAGCCGCGCGAGGTCTACCCCGGTGTCTTCGCGATGGTGATGCGGACCGAGGATTCGCTCAAGGAGTACCTCAAGCTCAACCTGCGCGTCCCCGTCCTCGGTCGCCTGGGCCCGCTGGCGCGGGTCCTCGATTTCGTGGCGACGGCGGCGCCGGGGGTCAAGGAGATCCTCACCGTCGGCAAGGTCTGCTGGGAGGTGCGGGAGTCGATCGAGGGCCGCGCCGACTGGGACCTGGTCGTCGTCGACGCCGCCGCCACCGGGCACATCATCGGTCAGCTCGACGCGCCGCGCGCGATCCAGGAACTGGTGGCGGTCGGGACGGTGCGCACCCAGACCGACTGGATGGTCGAGCTGCTGTCGGACCCGGCCCTGACCGCGCTCAACATCGTCGCCACACCCGAGGAGATGCCGGTCAACGAGACCATCGAGCTGGTCGAGAGGGCACGAGCGGAGTTGCAGGTGCCGCTGGGCGCAGTGTTCGTGAACCGGGTGCTGCCCGAGCTGTTCACCCGGTCCGACGAGAAGACGTTCGAGGCGCTGCGCCGCCCGGAGTCGGGCGCGGTGCTCACTGAACGCGCCGGCCCGGGTGCGACCACGGTGCTCGAGGCGGCCCGGCTGGCGGTGTCGCTGCGACGGACGCGCGCCACCCACCTGACCCGCCTACGCGAGACCGTCGACCTGCCGATGGTCTACCTCCCCTATCTGTTCGTACGCGATGCCGGCCTGCGGGTCACCCGCATGGTGGCGGAGGCGATGGCGCAGGAGCTGGGCTTGTGAGCCCGAGCGGGGGCGAGTCCACCGCCAAGGGGCTCGAGCCCCTGCTCGCGACCAAGGAGATCGTCGTCTTCTGCGGGTCGGGCGGGGTGGGCAAGACGTCGGTCGCGGCGGCCGCCGCCCTGACGGCCGCCACCCGGTTGGGCGGCAAGGTCCTGGTGCTGACCATCGACCCCGCCCGCCGCCTCGCCAGCGCGCTCGGCCTCGAAGGCTTCGGCAACCTCGAGAAGCAGGTCCCGCCGGAGGCGCTCAAGGAGGCCGGGCTGGAGCCGCGGGGTGAGCTGTGGGCGGCGATGCTCGACACCAAGCGGTCGTGGGACGACCTCGTGCTCCGCCACGCCCCCGACGAGGAGACCGCCTACCGCATCCTGGAGAACCGCCTCTACACCAACATCACCGGCCGGTTCGTGCAGAGCCACGACTACATCGCGATGGAGCGGCTCTTCGACCTGCACGCCACCGGGGCCTACGACCTGATCGTCATCGACACCCCGCCCACCCGCAACGCCCTCGACTTCCTCGACGCGCCCAAACGCATGGCCGAGTTCTTCGGCGGCCGGCTGCTCCGGTGGCTGACGATGCCGTACCGGGTCGGCGGCAAGCGCGGCGCGCGCGTGCTCAACGTCGCCAGCCGGCCGTTTTACCAACTCGCCGACCGCATCCTCGGGAGCGAGTTCCTCCAGGACATCGGCGAGTTCTTCGTGAACTTCCAGTCGATGTACGACGGGTTTGCCGAGCGCGCCCGGGCCGTCGAGGCGCTCCTGCACGACCGACGCACCACGTTCGGGGTCGTCACCACGCTCGAGGGCTCGCCGTTGCGCGAAGCCGAGTTCTTCTGCGAGCAGCTGATCGACCGCAAGTACCACCTCGGCGCGCTGGTCCTGAACAAGACGCTGCCCGACTACCTCCTCTCGGCGGATGGCGCCCGCGCCGCCGACGTCCTCGTGGCCGAGGCGGGCCCGGTGGCCGAGGCGCTGGCCGCCGGGCTCCCGGACGCGGCGGAGCTGTCCGACACCGCCCGCACCGCCCGGGTGCTGGGCACCGTGGGCGACTCCTTCCGCAACTTCGCCGTGGTCGCCAAGCGCGAGGCCGAGCTCAAGGGCGAGCTGGCGCGCCAGCCCGAGGTCGTCGCCAACGTGCCGAACTTCGAGATCGACATCTACGACATCGCCGGCCTCGCCCGCATCGGCGAGCACCTCTTCGCGTAACCCGGGCGTACCATCGCGGGAGCGGCAGAGGTGCCATCGACAAAATGACGACGCGAATTGCGCGGGAGCGGCGAGCGGCCCGAAGGGCGGCGGCAGGTACCCTGCTGCCGAGCGAGCGCGACCAGGGATAATGGCGACGGTCGGCGGTCTCGCGCTCCGGAACACGGGGTTGCGCGGAGACGCCCTGGCCCACGCGCAGCGGCTGCTGGCGTCGTGGCAGACCCTCGCCGACCTGTCCTTCTCCGACCTGCTCCTCCTTGCCCCGGTCCAGGGCGAGGAGGGCCGCCGCTTCGTCGTGTTCGGACAGGTCCGACCGACCACGGGCCAGACGCTGTACCCGGCCGACATGGTGGGCATGGTCGTCGACGAGGTCGAGCGGCCCCTGATGAGCCACGCCTGGCGTCAGGGCGAAGTCCTGATCGGGGGCGGCACCGTGTTGGGCACGAAGGAACGGGCCCGGGTGCAATGCATCCCGGTGCGACACCGGGGATCCATGATCGCCCTCGTGACCCGCGAAAGCTCGACCGAGTCGGGACGCCGTCACGGCGAGCTCGAGCGCAACTACCTCGCCACCTTCGACCGCTTCGCGACCATGGTGGCCGAGGGCAGCTTCCCGTTCGGGCGCGACGAGGTCCCTTACGGCGATACCCCCCGCGTCGGGGACGGTGCGATCGTCCTCGACGGCGAGCTCAACATCGTCTTCGCCAGCCCCAACGCGGTGAGCTCGCTGCACCGCATGGGCATCCACGCCTACACGAAGGGATTACAGCTCTCCGAGCTCGGCTTCGAGCAGGGAGCGATCGACACCGCCATCCGGGCCCGTCTGCCGGTCGACGAGGAGCTCGAGCCGGGCGACACCTCGTTCACGCTGCGGGCCATCCCGCTCCTGGAGGCGGACAAGCCGGTAGGAGCGATTGTGCTGCTGCGCGACGTCACCGACCTCCGCAGCCGCGACCGGATGCTCCTCTCCAAGGACGCCACCATCCGCGAGATCCATCACCGGGTGAAGAACAACCTTCAGACGATCGCGGCACTGCTGCGGCTCCAGGGGCGGCGGCTGAAGTCCGGAGAGGCGCAGGAGGCGATCGACGACTCCGAACGCCGGATCCGCTCCATCGCCATCGTGCACGAGACGCTGTCCCGGGACACCCGCGACGTCGTCTCCTTCGACGACGTCATCCGGCCTCTCGTGCGGGTGGTGGAGGAGACCGTATCGACGCCCGACGTCCGCCTCGTGTTCGACGTCGAGGGCGACGCCGGCGACCTCAGCGGTGACGTCGCCACCCCACTCGCGGTCGTGCTCAACGAGCTGATGCAGAACGCGGTCGACCACGCCTTTCCCCGCGACGGCGAGGGGAGCGCGAAGGGCCATGTGCAGGTGCGTCTGGCGCGTGAGGAACGCGAGCTGGTCGTCGACGTCGTGGACGACGGTGTCGGCCTCCCGGCCGGCTTCACCCTCGAGGACGGAAGCGGCCTCGGCCTGTCGATCGTGCAGGCGCTGGTGAAGGGCGAGCTGGGCGGTTCGATCGTGCTCAGGGACGAGAACGGCACCCGCGCGCACGTGCGGGTGCCGCTGGCGCCGGTGGCGCCGGTGGATCTGTAGTCCGGAGTTAGCTCGCCGCCCGACGCTGCTTGGCCAGCCAGGCCTTGCGCAGCTTGCGGCGCTCCTCCTCGGTGGTGCCGCCCCACACCCCCGCCTCCTGGTTGGTGGCGAGCGCGAACTCGAGGCACTCCTCGCTGACCGGACAGGCGGTGCAGATGCGCCTCGCCGTCTCGATCTGCTCGAGCGCCATGCCGGTGCTGCCGATGGGGAAGAAGACGTCGGGGTCGGAGTCGCGACAGGCGGAGCGACCCCGCCAGGTGTTCACGTCCCAGTCGTGGGTTCTGATCCAGGTGAGGGCCACAGGGTCTCCGTACGCATCGGTCGGGTCGGTCGCTTGGCCGTGCCGGAGCGGGGGGATGCTCGTGCGCACGTTCACAAGCTTCCTCGGGACGTGCCGAGGTAACGGGAGACAGTACGGCCGCCGGCCGCGACGCGCAAGGGGTCTGACCTGCGGTTTCGCGGTAACGCGGCGCGCGACGGGGTTGCCTAGGCTCGGCCGGCCATGAACGGCCCGCAGATCCTCGCCCACCGGGGGGCGAACCGGGTCGCCCGAGAGAACACCATCGAGGCGTTCGTCGAGGCCGGCGCCCTCGGCGCCGACGGGGTCGAGCTCGACCTGCACCGCAGCGCCGACGGCGTGCTCGTGGTCCACCACGACGCCGACGCGGCCGGGATCGGGGTGCTCGGCGAGCACGACTTCGCCGTGATCCGCCGGGCGCTGCCGTACGTCCCCACGTTGGAGGAGGTGCTCGACGCCTGCGCCGGGCTCCTCGTCAACGTCGAAGTGAAGAACCTGCCCGGCGACGCCGACTTCGATCCCGACGACCGGGCCGCGGCCGCCCTCGTCACGCTCCTGCACGCGCGTTCACCGCGCGACGAGGTGCTGATCTCGTCGTTCAACCTCATCACCATCGACCGCGTCCGCACCCTCGACCCCGCGCTGGCGACCGGCTTCCTCACCCTCGTCGGCTTCGACCCGCTCGACGGGGCCGCGATCGCCCACGACCACGGGCACGCCGCCGTCCATCCCGACGTGCGCTCGCTGCCGGGCCCGGCGG
>JACDBD010000390.1 GCA_013695115.1 Actinomycetota bacterium
CCCTGCCGGTCGGCCTCCTGCTCCTCGGGCGCCGCCGGCCCCGCGACGTCGTGCTCGCGGCCGGCGCCGCCGTCGCGGTCGGGTTGGTGGTCACGCTGCCGTGGGGCTTCGGTCGGGTGTGGGACCAGTACATCGAGTACCACCGCAACTCAGCCCGCACCGCCTCCCACGCCGGCGCCGCCCGGAAGGTGGTGCGGACCCTGCTCGAGCGGGACGCCCTCGTGGTCGCGGCGGGCGTTCTGGCGCTGGCCGGCGCCGCGCTCCCCCGGCGTGGGGACACGGCGCAGAACGAAGCCGCGGCCGACGCGCCCCCCGTCCGCATGTCCGCCGGGCTCCTCGCGGCCTGGGCCGGCGGTGTCGTACTCCTGCTGGTCCTCGAGCCGGCGTTCTGGCGTCCACAGCTGGCCGAGGTGATCCCGGCCCTCGCGCTCCTCGCCGCGCTGCGACCACTCCGGAGCTCCGTGGTCCTGGCGGTGGTGGGGCTGGCAGTCGCGCCGTGGTACCTGGGCCATGCCCGGCCGATGCTGTGGCCCGGTCGCGCCAACACGGATGAGCGGGCCGTCGTCGCCGCGCTGGCCGAGCTCCCCGCCGACGCCGAGGTGATCACCGACGAGCCCGGCCTGGCCTGGCGGGCAGGACGCCGCGTCCCCGGCTATCTCGTCGACGCGTCGATCAAGCGCATCGAGCAGGGCCAGATCACCACCGCCGTGATCGTGGACGCGGCCGCAGAGGACGAGGTGTGCGCGGTGCTGGTCTGGGACGACCGCTACGGCAACCTCCCCGGCCTCCCCGCGGAGCTGGCCGACGAGGGCTATGCCGTGACCGCGCGCTACGGCGGGCGGCGCGTCCTGTACGAACGCACGCGCTGCGACTAGGTCATCTGGTCGCGCTCGCTTCGCTCGCCGCTCCCGCGCGCAGCCGGCGGCAGCTCCTAGCGCGCCTGCCCGAGGCGATCGAGGGCGCGCAGCGGCGGCACACGGTCGATGACGCGGCTGAACGACACCAGCTCGGCGGCGATGTTCAGCGCCGCCACCACGATGAGAACGACCGTGCGCGCCGTCTGGCCGAGCCCGAGAACGACGCCTAGCCCGAGAACCGCGCCGATCACGTTGGCGCCGGTGTCACCGATCATCAGCCGCTCGCGCACGTCTGGTACCAGCAGCCCGAGCGTCGCTCCCATCACGGGCGCGAGCGCGACGCCGACCGTGTTCGACCCGAGCGCGAACGCCAGCGGGACGTACGCGAGCAGGCTCATCTTGATGGCGCGCCCGGGGGCACGATCGAACAGGTTGCCGAGGTTGGCGGCCAGCGCGATGAGGAGCGCGTCGGTGACGAGCCGGCGACCGCCGGCGAATCCGGGCGTCGCCACCAAGACAACGGCTACGCCCGCGCCGCCGAGCAGCTTCAGGAACCCCGTGGTCAGTCGCCCGGCCACGAGCGCGCCGACGTGGCCGCGAAAGCCGCGGGCGTCGTCCTCGCCGAGCAGGTCGTCCACCAGCCCCAGCAGGCCGAAGCCGAACACGGCAAAGAGCACCAGGCTGCGGGATAGGGTCAACCCGGGCTCGTCGCCAAAACCCATGGCGCCCGTCACCGCCCGCCCCGCTTCGACGACGAGCACCCCAAGCACGATGAGGACACCGCCGGCGGTCGGGACGGACTGATCGCGGTAGTTCCGCCGCGCCAGCGCGGGTGCAGCCAGCACGTCGCTCGCGCCGACCCGCAAGAACGTGACCGTGACCGCCCCGAGCGCCAGCGCGACCAGGATGGTCACGCTGGGATCTTCCCCGCGTGCGCCGCCGGCGCGCCACGGACGAGCAGCACGACCAGCGTGGCGTCGAAGACGGTGAGCATGACTCCCGGGACCTTGATGCCCGAGTCGTTCAGCGCGAAGCCCAGGCCCAGGAGTACAGCGGCGCCGATCGCGCCGGCGCGGAACACGGGCGTCGAGCGGTCCAGGTCGCGTAGCCGGGCCGGCGCCCACACCACAAGGGCGATGACGAACCCGACCGCCGCGATCACCGACAGCGCCCAGACCGTGTTCGCCACGTTCCCGACGTTGGCCTCGAGCTTGCGAGTCACGACGGTGGCGAAGCCCGACCAGCCCTCGTCACCGATCTTCTCGAAGAGGCGCCCGAGGTGGGTTCGCCGCTCCGATGGACGCGCCAGGTCCAGCAGGGCGAAGCCGGCGACGGCGACGACGGTCGCGCCG
Organism: Actinomycetota bacterium; assembly: GCA_013695115.1. Taxonomy (GTDB): domain Bacteria; phylum Actinomycetota; class Acidimicrobiia; order IMCC26256; family JACDBD01; genus JBPCMN01. Next base: position 2,210 of record JACDBD010000390.1, read on the forward strand.
GCGGCGAGCAGCATTGTGCGCAGCCGGAACTTCCACCCGAAGAGCAGGCCGCCGGTCACGAGGAAAGCCGGAGCCAGCGACAAAACCCCGCCGACGTCGGAACCCCAGAAGGGCGCGCCGTCGACGACGAGCACCACCGTGAGGATGCCTACCGCGATCCATGTCCCGGTCGGTCGGCCGATCCGGGCCACGACGAACACCGCCAGCGCGAGCGCGGCCGAGCCGAGGGCGGCGTACGCGAGGTTCCCGAACCCGGTGAACCGACCGGCGACGATGGGCGAGTTCCCGAGCGCGCTGTTGATCTGGAGGCGGGAGCCGAACAGCACGTCGAGCGCGAGCAAGCCCGCGATCGCGCCGGTAGCGACGACGAGCGAGTTGATCGCGGTTCGCCGGCCCACCAGCCGGTACACCGCCGCGAGCGCGATCGCAACGCCGACCAGGAACATCCAGTACGGCACCGCGCCGAGGTCGTGGAACGGGACGAGCCGGGCGAGATAGACCGCCGGGATCAGACCGAGGAGTACCAGTGCGTCGAACTCCAGCGCCAGCGGCGCCATCGGGGCGCGCCAGCGCCCGGCGAGCCACAACCAGGTCAGCGCCAGCAGCGCGGCGTGGGCCGTGACGATCACGAGCGCGAGCGGTTCGACCCGGCCGGCGATGAACCGGGCGGCCTCGTTCGCCTCGATCAGGAAAGCGATGCGGTCGCCGGTGTCCCCGCCGCGCCTCCCGACTTCGAACGGCCGACCTGCCATCGACGAGGGTCGGTCGACGCCGACGAGGTCGAGGACCGTCGGGGCCACGTCGTAGAGCTGCACGAACCCGGAGCGCCTCGTGGTCGCGGAGCGCAGCAGTCCCGGCTCGATGCCGGGGGCGCCCAACGCCGCCACCGTCAGCGCCGCGGTGCCCTCGGCGTGCGCCGGGCCGACCACCAGCACCGCATCACGGCCGGGATCGACCTCGTCCATGAGCTCGCCGAAGAGCCGGTCGCTACGGCGCAGCGCGGCGTCGACCAGCGCCTGATCCTGGACCGAGGTCGCGACGCTCCGGTAGGTGTCGGCGCGCACGAGATCCGATGCTTCGACCAGCACAACCGAGCGCGATACCCACGCTGTCTCGAACGCCGATACCACCGCGGCGCGGTCGAGGCGCACGCCGTAGGGGGCGTGGCCGTCGTCCGCGAGCAGCCCGGGGTCGACTCGTCCGCCGCTCACGACCCCGTGCTCGTCCATGAGGGCGTTCACCGCCTGCCGCCGGAACACCGGCGGCTCACCCCTGGGCTCCGTACCGTCGGCGTTGGCGATTACCGCCCGGCTGTACCCGGCGTCGGCGAGCGTCTCGCCGAGCGCCCCAGGCTCGGCGTCGAGGAGGAGATCGTCGTTGCCGGCGACGATCTGGGCGACGCCGAGCTGGACGATCCCACTTTCGACCTCCCGGCCGGTGCGGCGCCGGAACGCCTCGGCGGCGGTGTCGGCCCCGAAGGGCTCGTCGGCGCCGAAGCCCTGCCCGTCGGTCACGCCCGCGTCTCCGATCGCCCGGGTCCCGGCGCCGAGCGTGATGTACCCGTCGCCCAGGCGGGTCGTGCGCCGATCGGTGCTGGCGCGGGCGGAAAGGCCGGCGACGGCAGCCCGCTCGAAGAACCGCTCGAGGTTCGGGAGCTCGACGCGATCGAGGTCGGCCCAGCCCACGTTGGGCAACGTGAAGATCAGAACGCGGTCGACGCGACCGTCGCCCTCACCAGCCGGGGCGGCGATCCCCGTGCCGGCCGACGCGACGACCGACACGGCCGCGACCGCGACCGCGATCGCGGTTCGCCTCATGCCTCCTCCGCGGCGACGTCGGCTTCGTCGGGACCGCCCGGGGAGCGGACGCGCGCCATGGC
>JACDBD010000397.1 GCA_013695115.1 Actinomycetota bacterium
GCGCCGGGACCACGCGACCACCCGCGGCGCCATCAGCGCCACCAGCGGCGTGTTGGCGATGAATCCGGAGCCGAGCGTGGTCGGCCCGACTATGCGGGCGAGGTCACGCCGTTCCGCGCCGACGCTCCCGTCGGACCGGTCCCGCCCGAAGATCCACTGCGTGACCCGCTCGAGCGCGCCCGTGGCCTCGGCGGCGCCCGCCACCACGTAGAGGGCGGCGACGATGAACGGCGCCTCGTTCGAGAAGCCGCTGAACGCGCCCTCCTCGTCGACCACGTCCGCGACGAGCAGGATGACGACCGAGGCCATCATGACCAGCGCGGGCGGGAAGCGCTCGGTCGCGAGCACGCCGATCGTCGCGATCACAACGGTGAGGGTCAGCCACGCGTCCGTGCTCACGGACGCAGGAGACTAGGTCACGTGGCGGTGTCGACGAGCCCGTAGCGGCGCCGGATTGTCCGCTCGGCCGTCCCGAACAGCAACGAGTCGATCATGATCCCGATGACCAGGATCACGATCATCACTGCGATCACCCCGGCCGAGTCGGCCAATTGGCGGTTGGCGTCGAGCTGCTGCCCGAGCGAGTACTTCCCGGCGATGGTGACGATCAGCTCGCCCGCGAGCAGGCTGCGCCAGGCGAACGCCCACCCCTGCTTGAGGCCGGCCACGAACGACGGCAGCGCGGCCGGCAGGATGATCAGGCGGAACGCGGTCAAGCCGCGGGCGCCGAGGACGCGCCCCGACCGCAGGAGGATCGGCGGGATGTGGTCGATGCCGCTGATCAGGCCGTTGGCGATGGAGGGAGCGGCGCCGAGCACGACGACGAAGAAGATCGCGCCCTCGTCCAGCCGGAAGAGCAGGATCGCCAGTGGGAACCAGGCGACCGACGGCATCGTCTGGAGCCCGGTGATCATCGATCCGAACGCGGCCCGCAGCACGCGGACCCGGGCCACCAGCGCGCCGATCGTCGTGCCGATCACGAGCGCGAAGAGGAAGCCGCGGACGCCCCGCCACAGCGTGGTGCCGGCCGCCGACATGTTGTTGTCGAAGTTCTCGAAGAACGCGTCCCACACTTTGCGGGGGCCGGGCAGGGCGTACTCGGGCTTCCAGCCGCTCCAGACGACCAGTTGCCAGATGATCAGCGCGAGCGCGACCGCGGTCAGCTTCGGCCACGTCGCCGCCCACACGCGCGCTAGCCGGCTCGGCCGTGGCGGCAGCGCCATCTCGAGCTGATCCAGGCCCGAGAGCTCGGCGTCGAGGAGCTGGGCGGAGGAGCCGCCCCGCGACTCAAACAGCGCCATGGCGTCGCACCTCGTCGCGCAGGCGGCCGGTGATCTGAGCGGCCAGGTCGGCCACCGAGTGGGACTCGATGCGCCGGGGTCGATCGATCTCGACCGGGAACTCGGCGACCACCCGTCCCGGCCGGCTCGACAGCAGCACGACGCGGTCGCCCAGCCGGACCGCCTCCCGCACGTTGTGGGTCACGAACAACACCGTCAGCCCGGTTTCGCGCCACAGCCGCTCGAGCTCGTCGTGGAGCACGTCGCGGGTCATGGCGTCGAGTGAGCCGAACGGCTCGTCCATCAGCAGGATCTCGGCCTGCTGGCCCAGCGCCCGGGCGAGCTGGACCCGCTGACGCATGCCGCCCGAGAGCTCGTGGGGCATCTTCTTCTCGAAGCCGGTGAGGTGCACCATCTCGAGCAGCGCCTGGACGGTCTCGCGCCGGTGGGGCCGCGAGATCTTGCGCAGCTTCAGCGCGAGGTCGACATTGCCCCGCACCGTCAGCCACGGGAACAGCGCCGCCTCCTGGAACATGAGCGTCGGCCGGCCGCCCCGCACTTCGACCGTGCCCGTCGTGGGTCGGTCGAGCCCCGCGACCAGGTTGAGCAGCGTGCTCTTGCCACAGCCCGACGCGCCGAGGAGGCACACGAACTCGCCCGGCTCGACCTCGAGCGACACGCGGTCGAGCGCCGGCACGGCGTTGCCGGCGTGGCCGTAGACCTTGGTCACGGCGTCGAGTGAGATGGCCGCGAGGGAGCCGGCTCCGGAGCGGGGGGACTCCGTAGCCGGCTCCTCGCGACGAGCTGCGGTGGATGCGCGCGTCATGTCACGTCACTTCCCCTTGACCGTCGGTTCCCCGGCCGCCTTGAGCACCTGGTTCAGCAGCTTCAGGCTGTAGATGCCATCGAGGTCGACCGGGTCGAGTAGGTCGGCGGCCTCGGCGTCCTTGGCCGACTGCCTCAGCGAGGAGGCGATCGGATCGTTGGTGAACTCGATGCTCTCGAACGACGCCGCCACCAGCTCGGGCGCGATCGGCTTTCCCGTGATCGAGTCGATCGCCTGGCCCACCAACTCCTGGGCCTGCGCAGGGTCGTCGGCGATCAGCCGGTTCGCCGCCACGTGCCCCTCGAGGAACTGCTTCACGACGCCCGGGTTCTCCTCGAGGAACTCGGTGCGCACGATGATGTGGGTGGTGACGTAGCGCCCGTCGGGCCACAGGTCGGCCTCGTCGACCAGGATCTCGCCGCCACCTTCGTCGACCAGGCGGGTCGCCCACGGCTCGGGCACCCACGCGCCGTCGATGTCACCCGAAGTGAACAGCTCGAGCGTCTGGGCGTTGTCCTGCGGGACGATCGAGACGTCACCGCCGCCGGTGGGGTCGGTCTCGAAGCTCTTGTCCTCCAGGTAGTTGCGCAGTGCGACGTCCTGGGTGTTGCCGAGCTGGGGCGTCGCGATCGTCTTGCCTTCGAGGTCCTTGGGCTTCTCGATGTCGGGCTGGACGACGAAGAACGCCCCGCCCGACGCCGCCCCCGAGATGATCCGGACGGCTTCGCCGTCCGACTGGGCGAACGCGTTGATGGCGGGGTTCGGGCCGATGTAGGTGATGTCGAGGGCGTCGGAGAAGATCGCTTCGACGGCCTGGGGCCCGGCGGTGAACGTCGAGGTGTCCAGGGTGACGTTGTCCCCCAGGTTCTCCTCGTAGATGCCCGCTTCGATGCCGACCAGCGCGGGCGCGTGGGTGACGTTGGCGAAGTAGCCGAGCCGGAGCGTGACCCCGTCGTCGCCACCCTGGGCCGGCGCCCCCGCGGCCGCCACCGGGACGGCGAGCGCGCCGACCGCGGCGGTGATGGTCGCGAGCAGACGGGCAATCGGATGGGGGCGGGACAACGAGACCTCCTCGAGGGAACGAGCGGATGTCGGCGGCCCGGAGCGGGCCGGCTAGCGCAGGTGCCGACAGCGCTCGTCGAAGGTCTCGCGGCTCAACTCACCCCAGGTGTCATTAACGGACGCGATCGCAGGGCGGGAGCCGCCGGACATGGGGGAAAGGCTACGGGACGAATCCCGACCATACAAGTCAGGAATTTTCCCGACGCCTCGGGTCACGATTCGGCGGCGGGGCCACGGGCCGGTACGACCGGGAGGCCCGCTGCCGCCCAGGCCTGGAAGCCGCCGTCGAGGTCGGTTGCCCGGGGCAGCCCGATGTCCTGAAGCGTGGCCGCGGCGAGGCTCGACGAGTAGCCCGCGTTGCACATGAGGATCACGATCCGGTCGGGATCCCCCGCCTCCGGGATCCGGTGGTCGCTGCTCGGATCGAGCCCCCACTCGAGCACGTTGCGGTCGATCACCACCGCGCCCGGCACTTCCCCGTCCCGGCGTCGTTGCTCGATCGGGCGGGTGTCGACGAGCAGCGCGCCCGCCGCGACCAGCGTCGCCGCCTCCTCGGGCCCGACCCGGGCCAGCCGGCCGCGGGCGGCGGCGAGGAGGTCGTCGAGATTGGCGGCCACGGGTGCCACGGTACGCTCGGTTCGAGGGAGAGCCAGGAAGTTCGAGGGAGAGCCGGGAAGGAGGGACGCCGATGGCCGCGACTGTGGGGCCGACCACTCCGATCGAGCTGGTCGAGGGGGTCTACGAGCGGTACCCGCAGCGCCTCGACGTCACCCGGCGCCGGCTCGGCCGCCCCCTCACGTTCGCCGAGAAGGTGCTCTTCGCCCACGCCGACGATCCCGAGACCGTCGGGACCAACCGGGGCGGCGAGTACTCCGACTATCGCCCCGACC
>JACDBD010000422.1 GCA_013695115.1 Actinomycetota bacterium
GGGGCCCGAGCGGCCCGGCCCGAAGGGCCGAGAGCGGGAGAGCAGCTATGACGGATATCAAGGCGCTGAACGAGGTCGCCCGGGCGATCGTGGCCCCGGGGAAGGGGATCCTCGCCGCCGACGAGAGCAGCGGCACGATCAAGAAGCGCTTCGACTCGATAGGGGTCGAGTCGACCGAGGAGAACCGGCGCGACTACCGGGAAATGCTGTTCCGGGCGGACGTCGCCGACTACATCAGCGGCGTGATCCTCTACGACGAGACCATCCGCCAGCAGGCGGCCGACGGCTCCCGTCTCGTCGAGGTGCTGGAGCGCCGGGGCATCATCCCCGGCATCAAGGTCGATCTCGGTGCCAAGCCGCTCGCGCTCGCCGACGAGGACGAGACCGTCACCGAGGGTCTCGACGGGCTGCGGGAGCGGCTCGCCGAGTACCAGGAGCTGGGGGCGAAGTTCGCGAAATGGCGGGCGACGTACACCATCACCGACACGCTGCCGTCGCCGTACGCGATCGACGTCAACGCCCACGCTCTGGCGCGGTACGCGGCACTCTGCCAGGAGAACGGGATCGTCCCGATTGTCGAGCCCGAGGTGCTCATGGACGGTACCCACACGATCGAGCGGGCCGACGACGTCACCGCCTCGGTGCTCCACGAGCTGTTCGACGCGTTGTTCGACCAGCGGGTTGCGTTCGAGGGTGTGCTGCTGAAGCCGAACATGGTGCTGCCCGGTTACGACGGCCAGCAGCGCGTCTCCGACGGGGTGATCGCGGCGAAGACCGTCCGCTGCTTCCGCTGGGTCGTGCCCGCGGCCGTGCCCGGCATCGTCTTCCTGTCGGGCGGGCAGTCCGATGAGCAGGCGACCGCGCGGCTCAACGCGATGAACAAGCTCGGGCCCCAACCGTGGGAGCTCAGCTTCTCGTACGGGCGGGCGCTCCAGTCGGCCGCGCTCAAGGCGTGGAAGGGCGAGGCGGCGAACCTCCCCGCTGCCCAGGCCGCGTTCGGCCACCGCTCCCGCTTGAACAGCGCCGCCCGCTCGGGTGCCTACAAGCCGGAGATGGAGCAGGCCGGAGCCAACTAGCCGCCCGCCTACCCCTCGGGCTCGTCGTTCTCGGTCGGGTCCACGTCGTAGCCGGCGTCCTCGAGTCGGCTCAGGAGCCGGTCGCGGATCGAGTCGCCGGGCTTGCGCGCCCGCTCGCCGGTGACGCGCCACCCGTGGCGGGCCGAGTACAGCAGCGGTGGCTCCTTGAGCCGGCCGTACCCGTAGTCGGTGACGCGGGCGAAGAAAAGCTCGTGGTCGAACATCTCCTTGCGCTCGAGCGTCTCGCACCGCAGCCAGGCGATGCAGTCGGGCACCACCGGGAGCCCGTCGACCATCTCCAGGTACTCCTCGGCGATGTAGCGGAAGCGCCGGCCCGGGTACGAGAAGTACTGGCCGGCGTCGATCTGGTCGCCCGCCAGGATCGACACCGAGAACACCCCCGCCGCCGCCATCACCGGGTGGGTGTCGTGCTTGGGCGACACCGATGCCATGACGATCGGATCCTCGAAGCTCACCTGGCTGATCCAGTGCGAGCAGTACGCTCGCACCAGCCCGTCGTGGACGGCCGCGACCACCTGCACACCCCGGATCATCTGACCCAGGGCGCGCTTGAGCTTCGGGTCGATCACGGAGTGCCGATCAGGACGCGCCGATCACCGCGTGACGGTCAGCCGCCCTGCTTCTTCGCCTCCTGGTACTCCTTGAGCGCGCGCCGGTGGCCGTTGACTCCGGATCCGATGATCCCGCCGTCGCGCATCTCCTTCACCGCCTTCTCGAGCTTCTTCACCCGCTCGTAGATGTCGTCTTCGGCGTTGGCCGACACGACCTGGTCGAGCGCGTCGTGGACGGTGTCGAGGTGCCGCCGGAACTGCCCGTACTCGTCGTCGAGCCGCTTCTTCGCCTCGTCGACCGACAGTGGCTTGGCCATGAGACTTCTTCCTCCCGGTTCGTGATGTTCCGTGGCAGGCTACGCGTTTCCGCGCGGCGACCGGAGCGAGCAGCCGCGAGCGAAGGGAGCTCGCCAGCGAGCGAGCGCCCGCGGGCCGGGTATCCCGGCCCGCAGCGAGGGAGCGAGGAAAGGAGGGGTGCCGGACCGTGCGGGCACTCGTCCAGCGGGTCACCGAGGCCCGAGTGCGGGTGGATCGCGAGGTCGTGGCGGAGATCGGCCCCGGGCTGTGCGTCCTCGTGGGGGTCACTCATGACGACGGTGTCAGCGTCGCCGGGCGGCTGGCGGAGAAGGTCTGGAACCTGCGGATCTTCGACGACGACGACGGCGTGATGAACCGGCCGGTCGCCGACATCGGCGGCGGCGTCCTGGTGGTGAGCCAGTTCACTCTCTACGGCTCGCTCTCCCGAGGCCGGCGCCCGTCGTGGGTGGCGGCGGCGCCGCCCGAGCAGGCCGAGCCGCTGGTCGACGTCTTTTCCGCCACCCTGCGCGACCTCGGTGCCGAGGTGGCCACGGGCCGCTTCGGCGCCCACATGCTGGTCGAGCTGGTCAACGACGGCCCCGTCACTCTCCTGATCGAGCCCTGACGCACTCATCAGGTTTCCTTTGCCCGAATGCGGGCAACCTCCCGGGGTGGCGAGTACCCTCCTCCCTCCCGACCCGACGCGTCTCGTGCCCGCGACCAACGGCACCGGCCGTCCCCTCCCCCGCGGACCGGTAATGGAACGCATCGACTCCACCCACAGCACCTGGATCTTCGACACCCAGCGCATGCGGTTCCGCCGCCTGCCGAAGGGCGTCGACCCGGCGACGCCGTCGCTCGAGAGCGACTGGCAGCCGTACTTCGCGCTCGACGTCGATCCTGAGTCGGGCGCATTCATGGTCGTGCTCAACGAGGACCGCACCCGCCTTCTGCGCGCCTGGCGCGCCGACGTCACCGGGCCTGCGGGCACCGACGAGACCGGTGCGCTGCGGACGAGGGAGCTACGGCTCGAGCCCAGCGGCGAGGGCCACCCCGATCGTTAGGCCCGACCGCTAACGGCGCGTCACCGACAGACCCCGTCGGTACGCTGGCGGCGAGATGCCGCAAGCCCCGTCCGATCTCCTATCCGGGCTCAACCCCGTCCAGCGCGAGGCCGCCAGCGCGCCCGACGGCCCGCTGCTCATCGTCGCGGGAGCCGGCTCGGGCAAGACGCGGGTGCTCACGCACCGCATCGCCTATCTGATCGCGGAACGCGAGATCTCGCCGTTCGGCCTGCTCGCGATCACGTTCACCAACAAGGCCGCCGGCGAGATGAAGGAGCGCGTCGCCGGGCTGGTCGGGCCGGTGGCCCGTCGGATGTGGGTCTCGACGTTCCACTCGGCCTGCGCCCGCATCCTACGACGCGAGGCCCCGAAGCTCGGGTATCGGTCGTCGTTCTCGATCTACGACCAGTCCGACTCGGTGCGCCTGGTCGACTACGTGCGGCGTGACCTGAACCTCGACCCCAAGCGGTACCCGCCCCGCAAGTTGCACGCGTCGATCTCGGCGATGAAGAACGACCTCGTGACCGTGGAGCAGGCCCAGGCCGACGCGATGACCCAACCGGAGCGGCGACTCGCAGACGTGTACCGCGAGTACCAGCGGCGCCTCCTCGAGGCGTCGGCGGCCGACTTCGACGACCTCCTCCTGCTGGCCGTTCGCCTGTTCCGCGAGCACCCCGACTCGCTCGCGCACTGGCGGGGCCGTTTCCGCCACGTCCTGGTCGACGAGTTCCAGGACACCAATCAGGCCCAATGGGAGCTCGTGCGCATGCTGAGCGAAGAGCACCGCAACGTCACGGTTGTGGGTGACCAGGATCAGAGTGTGTACCGCTTTCGCGGAGCTGATTACCGGAACCTCCTGCGCTTCGAAGAGGAGTTCCCGGAAGCGACCGTCATCATCCTCGAGCAGAACTACCGCTCGACCCAGCGCATCCTCGACGCCGCCAACGCCGTCATCGCCAACAACGCCGCCCGCAAGCCCAAGCACCTCTGGACCGAGCAGGTCGGGGGCGAGCTCATCACCCGCTACCACGCCGAGGACGAGCGCGACGAGGCCGCCTACGTCACCCACGAGATCGCCCGCCTGACCGACACTGAGGGGTGCCGCTTCTCCGACCTCGCTGTCTTCTACCGGATGAACGCCCAGAGCCGCGTCATCGAGGAATCGCTCGTGCGGGCCGGCATCCCGTACCGCGTCGTGGGCGGCGTGAAGTTCTACGACCGCCGCGAAGTGAAGGACGCGCTCGCGTATCTCCGCAGCCTGGTCAACCCCGACGACGAGGTGAGCTGGAAGCGCATCGTCAATACGCCCAAGCGGGGCGTGGGCGACACGTCGGTGGCCAAGGTCTCGGCCCACGCCCAGGCCGCCGGCCTCACCTTCCGCGGCGCGCTCGAGCAGGCGGCGGCGGCCGGGGTCGGGGGCAAGGCGCTCGGCGGTGTCCAGGACCTGCTCGAGATCATGAGCGAGGTCGCGGGCGCGGCCGACACCGGCGTGGCCGCCACGGTCGAGGCCGTGCTCGAGGACACCGGCTACCTGGCCGAGCTCGAAGCCGACCGCTCGCTCGAGTCCGAGTCGCGCATCGAGAACCTGCGCGAGCTCGTCGGCGTGTGCCGCGAGTTCGACGAGGCGCTCGCCCGCGGCGACGTCACCGGACTGGCCGGCATCGCCGGGGACGGCGGTGAAGGCGACAACGAACCGACGATCCCGACCGGCCTGGGACGGGTGCAGGCGTTCCTCGAGGCGGTCGGGCTCGTCACCGACCTCGACGACCTCGAAGGCGAGCAGAGCACGGTCACGCTGATGACCCTGCACTCGGCCAAGGGACTGGAGTTCCCGGTGGTCTTCCTCACCGGGCTCGAGGACGGGATCTTCCCCCACCTCCGCAGCCTGGGCGATCCCGACGAGCTCGAGGAGGAGCGGCGCCTCTGTTATGTCGGCATCACGCGCGCACGGGAGCGGCTCTACCTGTGCCACGCTTGGAGCCGCACGCTCTTCGGTACCACCGACTACTACCCGCCCAGCCGCTTCCTCGACGAGGTCCCCGAGGAGCTGGTGCACGCGCTCGGCGTCGAACGGTCCGGCGGGATCGGCGCCCACCGCGAAGCGGTCGTGTCGGCCGCGCTCCGAGGGGACGGCGCACCCGCCGGCGCCCGCGGCGCCGAGAGCCTGGCGCTCAGAGTCGGCGACGACGTGGGCCACGAGACCTTCGGCGAGGGCGTCGTCCTCGACCTCATCGGCAACGGTGACCGCGCCGAAGCGGTGATCCGCTTCCGTGACGTCGGCGAGAAGCGCCTGCTCCTCGCGTGGGCGCCGCTCCAGAAGCTCTCGTGAGCGAGGCCCGGGTTCACCGGTACCAGGCGCACTGCTCGTGGCGGGGATCGACCGGGGCCGGGTACGAGGGGTACGGCCGCGCCCACGAGGCCGGCGCGCCACCCGCGACCGCGGTGATGACGCTGTCGTCCGACCCGGCCTTCCGCGGCGACCCGACGCTGCTCAACCCCGAGCAGCTCGTCGTGCTGGCGGCGTCGTCGTGTCAGCTGCTCTCGTTCCTCGCGGTGGCGGCCCGAGCCCGGCTCGATGTGCGCGAGTACGACGACGAGGCCGAAGCCGAGATGGACGAGGGTGACCCGCCGGCGCGCATCACCCGCATCGTGCTCCGCCCCCGGATCGTGTTGGCGGCGGGGCCGACGCGTGACCGGGTGGAGCATCTCGTCGACGTGGCCCACCGCGAGTGCTTCATCGCCAACTCGCTGCGTTCCGAGATGACGATTCAGCCGACGATCGAATTCTGCTAGTTCCCATTCTCGAGGCTGTGCAGTGCGGATTCCGCACGTCTCCGCCTCGAGAACTAGCCGGCGGAGAGGGTCGGTGCCGGGAGCCGCTTCCGGACGTCGATGATGAGGATCCCCTTGTCGGGCCCGGCTTTGGGGACGGTCACCTCGAACCGCTCGAGCTCCTCGCTCTGGAATCGGCGGTCGCCGCACGCGAACCGGTCGAACTGATCCTTCCACTTCACCGAGCAATTCGGGAGGTCCGACTGGTTGACCGCCAGCGCGACGACCTCGCCGTCCTCGAGCGCGAACACGATGCTGTCGTCGCCACCGAACGGGTCGGGGATGTAGTACGGACCCTCCTCACGAACCGAGTCCTCGACGTTGGACGCGAGCCCGGCCTCGAACGGCTGCGGCTTCTGGGGCGTGCTCCCGCCGTCTCGACCGGTCGATGCCACCAGCAGCACGGCCACGGCCACGCCCGCGAGCACGACCGCGCCGCCGGCGAACAGCAGCAAGTGAAGGTCGTCGCGGGCGGGGGGCACGCCGCCAGTCAAGCATGGGTATCGTGAGCGGCCCGAGCGGGGGAGCGAACCATGCAGCGGCGCTACCGCGTCGTCATCGCCAAGCCCGGCCTCGACGGCCACGACCGCGGCGCCGAGGTGATCGCCCGCGCCCTGCGCGACGCGGGCTTCGAGGTCATCTACACCGGGGTGCACCAGACGCCCGAGCAGGTGGCCGAGACCGCGCTCCAGGAGGACGCCGACGCCGTCGGGCTGTCGGTGCTCTCGGGCGCGCACCTCACGCTCTTCCCCCGGGTGGTCGAGCTGCTGCGGGGGAAGGGCATCGACGACGTCCTCGTCTTCGGCGGCGGGATCATTCCCGAGGGTGACGTCGGCAAGCTGAAGGACGCGGGGCTTGCGGCCCTGTTCACGCCGGGTGCGCAGCTGGCCGACATCACCGGCTGGCTCGAGCACGCCCTCGACGAACGAGAGACGCAGCCCGCGAGCTAGCGTCCCCCTTCGCATGGACCTGTTCGAGTACCAGGGCAAGCAACTCTTCGCGCGCTACGACATCCCGGTCTCGCCCGGCGAGGCGGTCACCACCGTCGACGCCGCGGTGGCCGCTGCCGACCGGATCGGCTACCCGGTTGTCGTGAAGGCGCAGGTGCAGGTGGGGGGGCGGGGCAAGGCGGGCGGGATCAAGATCGCCGCCAATGCCGACGAGGCCCGCGCCCACGCCACCGCCATCCTCGGGATGGACATCAAGGGCCACACCGTGCGCACCCTCTGGATCGAGCAGGCCAGCGACATCGCCGACGAGCACTACGCGTCGTTCACACTCGACCGCGCCGCCAAGCTCCACCTCGGCATGCTGTCGGCGAAGGGCGGCATGGACATCGAGGCGGTCGCGGTCGAAGACCCCGATGCCATCGCCCGCCTCCACGTCGACCCGGTCGACGGGTTGACCGAGGGCCGCTGCCGCGAGTGGGTGAGGTCGGCCCAGCTCGACGAGACGGCCCACGACGGCGTCGTCGACATCCTGCTCGAGCTCTACCGCGCCTACACCGACGGTGATGCCGACCTGGTCGAGATCAACCCGCTCGTGGTGTTACAGGACGGCCGAGTGCACGCGCTCGACGCCAAAGTGTCACTCGACTCCAACGCCGCTTTCCGTCATCCCGAGTGGGAGGACTACGAGGCCACCCAGGAGCTCGACGCCCGGGAGCGGGAAGCGCGCGAGAAGGGCCTCCAGTACATCGGCCTCGACGGCAGCGTCGGCGTCATCTGCAACGGTGCCGGCATGACGATGGCGACCCTCGACGTCGTGACCGAGGTGGGCGGGAGCGCCGCCAACTTCCTCGACGTCGGCGGCGGGGCGGGTGCCGACGTGCTCGCCAACGCGATCGAGGTCGTCAACAACGACCCCGGGGTGCGGTCGATCCTCATCAACATCTTCGGCGGGATCACCAAATGCGACGAGGTCGCGCTGGGGGTCGTCGAGGCACTGGAGCGGGTCGACCTGCGCTCGCCGATCGTGATCCGCCTCGACGGCACCAATGCCGCCGAGGGGCGCACCATCCTGAACGAGCGCGCGTCCGAACAGCTCATCCCCCAGCCGACCATGCTCGACGCCGCCCGCAAGGCAGTGGAGATCGCCGGGGTCGCCGCGTGAGCATCTTCGTCGACGAGAACACGAAGGTCGTCTATCAGGGGCTCACCGGGAGTCAAGGTCGGTTCTACGGACTCCGCAACCGCGCCTACGGCACGCAGGTGGTGGCGGGGACGAACCCGAAGAAGGCCGGCAGCGACGTGGAGGGGATCCCGATCTACGCCACCGTGGCGGACGCGCGCGAGGCGACCGGTGCGACGGTGTCGTGCGTGTTCATCCCCGCGCCGGGCGTCGAGGGCGCGGTGATGGAGGCGGCGCGGGCCGGGATGGAGCTGGTGATCGTGATCACCGAAGGGGTTCCGGCCCACGACGAGGCTCGCTTCTACAACGAGCTGCGCCGCAACCACCCCGGCACGCAGCTGCTCGGGCCCAACTGCCCCGGGGTCATCACGCCGGGGCAGTGCAACATCGGGATCACGCCGGGGGAGATCGCCAAGCCCGGCGGCCCGGTCGGCATCGTCAGCCGGTCCGGCACGCTCACCTACCAGGCGCTGCACGAGATGACCCAGCAGGGCATCGGGCAGACGACGTGCGTGGGCGTCGGTGGGGATCCGGTGCCGGGCACGAGCTTCATCGACTGCCTGACCCGCTTCGAGTCCGATCCCGACACCAAGGCTGTCATCATGATCGGCGAGATCGGAGGATCGGCGGAGGAGGAAGCGGCCGAATTCGTCAAGGAAAAGATGTCGACGACGCCGGTCGTCGCCTATATCGCCGGTGTCACCGCCCCGCCGGGGAAGAAGATGGGCCATGCCGGCGCGATCGTCTCGGGGAACAAGGGCACGGCCGCGGCCAAAATCGAGGCGCTCGAGGATGCCGGCTGCACCGTTGCCCGCAACCCGACCGAGATCGGTGGCCTCATGGCCGACGTGGTCAAGCGCCTGTGATCAGTAACCTGCGCCCATGACGCAGCCACCCCCGCCCGGCTCGCCCCCGCCCGGCACCCCCCAACCGTCGGCGCAGTGGACGGCGCCGGCCTACCCGGCGACGACGGCGTCGCCCCGCACCAGCGGCCTGGCGGTGGCGTCGCTGATCACCGGCATCCTGTTCTGCTTCTTCGTCACGCCGGTCGTCGCCGTGATCACGGGCCACATCGCCCTCGACCAGATCGCCGACTCGGAGGGGATGAAGAAGGGACGGGGAATGGCGATCGCCGGTGCCACCCTGGGCTGGATCTGGTTGGGCCTGACCGTCCTCGCTCTCGCCGGCTGGCTGGTCAGCATCCTCACGTTCTGAGGGCACGGGCGAGCGCGGCCCGCTCGTCCTCACCCAGTTCGAGCGTCAACGCCAGTGCCTTCCCCGCGTCGCTCATCTTGACCAGCGTCTTGCGCACGACGTCGTCCATCTTCTCGGTGTCGAGGCGGTCCGCCAGCGCGTCGAACTGCGTCTCGAGGAACACCAGGCACAGCGCGTCCTCGAGCGCCTGGACCTCGGGGTCTTTCCCCAGGCCGCGCTTGCGGATGATCGCCTGCACCCGTTCGATCAGGTCGGGCTCGTAGCCCGCGCCGGCGAGCGCGTCACCGGCGACCCGAGCGTGGAGGTCGTGCAGCGCCCGCCGCCACCGCAGATAGCCCGACCGACCGTCGGGATACGAGTCGCGGGGGATCTCCCAGCGGCGGACGTGATGGGCCCGGGCGGCGAGCAGCAGCTCCTCGGACGCGTCCGGCCGGAGACGCCGCACCCACCCCGTGACCAGCTCGGCGTGGGCGAGCTCCTTGGGCCGCTCCTCGCCCCGCACGTCGATGCGGTGCGGGTCGTTGGCGTTGGCGGCGTCGATGGCCGCGACCGCGCGCTCGAACCGCTCGGAGTCAGACCGTGCCGGTCGCGCCGCGCTCGTTCCTGATCAGTACGGCGCCGACGATCGACGCGAGCGCGGCGATGAGCAGCAGCCAGTATCCGAAGCCGGTGTCGGTCGTGCCTTTGTCTTGGATGAGGTAGGCGAGCGCCAGGATGGCGGAGAAGAAGCCCAACGCCAGCAACAACTGAGTGAAGCCGAAGCCCAAGAAGCCTCGCGAGAGGTCGACGTTGGCGAATTTCGTCAGGACGACGAGGAGGCCCGCCACCACCGCGAAGATCGCGATGAGGGTCGCCACCGGGAACAGAAACGGGAAGTCGCTGCTCCAGGCGCTGAAGTTCTTGTCGACGGTCTCGAGCTCGGCATTGAATGTCTCTTGCTTGTAGAAGGGCAGGAACGAGGCGATCAACGCGACCGCTCCCGCCGCCATGACCACGATCTCGCCCGGTGTGATCTTGTTGTCCACTGGATCCAAACCTCCGTCGTGTCGGACGCCGCTCAGGCCTGCCGTTCGTTCCTCATGATCACTGCCCCGACGACCGACCCGACCCCCGCGATCAACAGGAGGTAGTAGCCGAAGCCGAAGTCGACGCTGCCCTTCTCGGCGATCAGGAAGGCGATCGCCAGGATGGCGGCGAAGAAGCCCAGTGCGAGAAGAAGCTGGACGAACCCGAATCCGAGCACACCCGCCGAGAGATTCACGTTGGCGAACTTCACGAGGGCGACGAGCACGGCGGCCGCCACCACGAAGAGGGCGATGAGCGTCGCCACCGGGAACAACCCCTCGTCGAAGGAGTTCGCTGACTCCCCGTTCTTGTAGAAGGGAAGGAATGCGGCGATCAGGCCGACCGCCCCCGCCGCCAGCACCACGATCTCGCCCGGTGTGACCTTGTTGTTCACTGGTTCTCGACCTCCATTTCACGAAAGGTGCCGTACCGGGCACCCGCGGGAGCTAGCTGATCATGGCCCTTGTGGGATTGCAAGCATCAGGTCAGACGCGAAACGGCCCCCGCTACTGCGGGGGCCGTTCGCGTGACTCGCTTCGGGCTATGCCGTCGGTGGGGTAGTCGGTGGGGTAGTCGGTGGCGCAGGAGGAGGCGGCGGCGCGGCGGGGCCTCCGGCAGCACCGGCGTCCGCCGGGTCCTGCATCTTCAGGAACGCACCGGCGACGAGGCCGAGCGCCGCGATCATCGCGACGAAGAGACCGAACTTCCGGTCCAGGTCGCCGAGGTCGACGCCGAACGCCGAGACGCTGTCGGTGATCAGGAGCCGCAGCAGCACGAGCACTGCCGCCAGACCACCCAGGATCAGGTGGACTTGGCCCCACGTGAGCGATCCGACCTTGGGCATCTCGGTCGTGGTGAAGCGGGCGAGCGCAATTTGCACCGCCATGGCGAGCGCGAGCAACAGCGGTATCCAACCGAAGAAGAAGTAGTCGAAACCGTTGCGGTTCGCGTCTCCGAAGTCGCTGTCGAGCCCGTACCAGGGCAGGAACATCGCGATCAGGAAGACGATCGCGCTGATCGCGACGATCCGGTCTCCGGTCGTGAGCTTGTTGAGATCCATGCACAGCCTCCGACGACTGCTCGAGGTGAATCGCCGGGTGCGGCGACCGGGGAAGCACACCACGGGCGCCGTGCTTATTGCAAGAGCCGTTCCCGGCCCGGGGGTAGCTTGAGCCCATGCGGCGGATCGGGGTGCTGGCATCGGGAAGCGGGACCATCCTCCAGTCCCTTCTCGACGCCGACCTCCCGATCGTGGTCGTGGTCGTCGACCGGCCCTGCGCCGCGACCGAGCGGGCCGACCAGGCCGGGATTGCGACCGAGCTCGTCGAGCGATCCGGCTTCGGCCCCGACTTCGACCGCCTCGCCTACACCCATCGGGTGGTAGACGCGCTCGAGCGTCATCGGATCGAGCTCGTCGCCATGGCCGGGTTCATGACGGTGCTCGAGAAGCCGATCTTCGACGCCTATCCCGGGAGCATCACGAACACGCACCCGGCGCTGCTCCCGGCGTTCAAGGGCGCCCACTCGGTCGAGGAGACCCTCGCCGCCGGGGTGAAGGTCACCGGCTGCACGGTGCACCTCGCCACCCTGGAGGTCGACGACGGTCCGATCCTCGCCCAGGAGGCGGTACCGGTCCTCGACGACGACACGGTGGACTCGCTCCATGAGCGGATCAAGGAGGTCGAGCGCCGCCTCTACCCCCAGGTGCTGCGGGAGCTGATCGAGCAGTGAAGCGCGCCCTGCTCTCCGTCTGGGACAAGGCGGGCCTCACCGACTTCGGCCGGGCCCTGCACGAGCTCGGGTTCGAGCTGGTGGCTTCGGGCAACACCGCCGCCGCCCTGGAGAAGGCGGGCGTGCCCGTCACCGCGGTCGAGGACGTCACCGGCGCGCCCGAGCTGCTCGAGGGTCGCGTCAAGACACTGCACCCGCGCATCCACGGTGGCCTGCTCGCCGACCTGGGCAAGGCAGGCCATCGCGCCGATCTCGAGACGCACGGCATCGCCCCGTTCGATCTCGTGGTGAGCAACCTGTACCCGTTCACCGAGTCGCCCGACATCGAGACGATCGACATCGGTGGCCCCGCGATGGTTCGAGCAGCGGCGAAGAACCACGCCTGGGTCGCGGTAGTGACCGACCCGGGGCAGTATCCCGGCGTGCTCGAAGAGCTCCGTGGCGGCGACGGCTCGCTCTCCGACGACACCCGCCGCCGGCTGGCGCTCGAAGCATTCGCGCACACGGCGGCGTACGACGGCGCCATCGTCCGCTGGCTCCAGGGCGACGAAACGCTGCCGCGTCATGTCGTCGTCGCGCTCGAGCGCACCGGCGACGAGCTGCGCTACGGCGAGAACCCGCACCAGCAGGCCGCCCGGTACCGCACGGTTGGCGAACGCAGCTGGTGGGACGACACCGTCCAACACGGCGGGCTCGCGCTCTCGTACCTCAACCTCTACGACACCGAAGCGGCGTGGCAGCTCGTCCACGATCTCGGTAACCGCCCCGCCTGCGCCATCATCAAGCACGCCAACCCCTGCGGTGTCGCCGTCGCCGACGATCTCGCCACCGCCTATCAGCACGCGCTCGAGTGTGACGACCTGTCCGCGTTCGGCGGGATCGTCGCCCTCAACCGCCCCATCGACGCTGCCACCGCCGCGCGCATGGTCGCCGGACCGCAAGCTGACGTCGTCATCGCGCCCGGCTGGCCCGACGGCAGCGTGGAGGCATTGACGAAGAAGCGCAAGAACACCCGCCTGCTCGAGGCGCCCGAGCCAACACGCGATCCGCTCGATTTCCGAACGCTCAGCGGCGGCTTCCTGGTCCAGGAGGCGCCACACTTCGCGAAGAGCCGTGCGGACTGGCGCGTCGTCACCAAGTTGTCGCCGACTGACGACCAGTGGCTGGATGCCGAGATGGCGTGGCGCGTGTGCGGGTACGTGAAGTCGAACTCCGTCGTCCTCGTGAAGGACCTTCAAGCCGTCGGCATCGGCGCCGGCCAGCAGAGCCGGGTCGGCGCCGGTGAGATCGCAGTGAAAAAAGCCGAAGGGCGCGCCAAAGGCGGCGCGTCGGCCACCGACGGCTTCTATCCCTTCGCCGACGGCATCGAGGCCGCCGCTGACGCCGGGGTGGCGGTCGTGGTCCAGCCCGGAGGGGCGATACGCGACGACGAGCTGATCGCCCGAGCCGACGAGCTCGGCCTCGCCATGGTCATGACCGGCGAACGGCATTTTCTCCACTGATGGCAGCCAAGCTGCTTGACGGGAACGCCTTCTTGGAGACGGTCAAGGCCGAGCTCGCGGTGCGGGTGAAGGCGCTGGGCGATCAGGGCGTCACGCCGGGTCTCGGCACGATCCTGGTCGGTGACGACGAGAGCAGCGCGTCGTACGTCCGCATGAAACACGAGAACTCGGCCGAGCTCGGCATCGCCTCGTTCCACCAGGAGCTCCCGGCCGACGCCACCCAGGACGAGGTCTTTGCCGCGGTCAGCGCGTTCAACGAGAACCCCGACGTCGACGCCTTCCTCGTGCAGCTGCCCCTGCCGAAGCACCTCGACGAGGAGGCCACGCTGCGGGCGGTCGACCCCGACAAGGACGTCGACGGTCTCCATCCCGTGAACCTGGGCCGGCTGGTGATGGGCGTCGACGCGCCGGTCGCGTGCACGCCGGCCGGCATCCAGGCCCTGCTGGTGCATTACGGCGTTCCGATCGAGGGTCGCCACGTCGTCATCGTCGGTCGAGGCCTCACCATCGGCCGACCCCTCGCCAACCTCCTCAGCCTCAAGCGACCCAACGCCAACGCCGCGGTAACAGTGGTGCACACCGGCATCTCCGACCTCGGGGCTTACACGCGCGAGGCAGACATCCTGATCGTCGCCGCCGGTGCGCCCGGCATCGTCACTCCCGAGATGGTGAGCCCGGGGGCTGCGGTGGTGAGCGCGGGGGTGACGTTCGGGGAGGGCCGCAAGCTGCTCCCCGACGTCGACGAGGCGGTTGCCGAGGTCGCGGGCTGGATCACTCCGCGGCTGGGCGGGGTCGGCCCGACGACCCGTGGCATGTTGCTGCGCAACACCGTGGCCGCGGCCAGCCGTCGAGCGCACTGAGCTCGAGCGTCGCGGTCGGCAACCGGATCCTGCAGTTCGACGTCCTCGGCTCCGAGGTGTCGCCGGAGGACGTGGGGGCCATCGACGAGGGACTCGTCAGGAAGGCCGTCCCCCGGTTCTGACCAGCGGGTGCTCGACACCCGCGCGCGCTCGCGCTAGAAAGCGCTACATCGACGCGGGGGCCGGGCGGGTCAGTCGGGGGCTGTCAAGATCTTGAGCGCGCAGTTCGACATGCCGACAGCTGTCCCGGTGTCCGGGTCGTGCCCGCTGTGTGGACTCGCCGTCGAAGCTGTTGCCACCCGCTGCGCCGCCTGCGGCTATCACCTCGCCGGCATCGACGGTCGCCCCGGCCCGCTCACCCGCCCGGCGCTGTGGTGGACCACCGCCGGGCTCGCGATCGTCTACGTCGTCACCCTGCTGATCGTCCTCGCCGCTCGCTGAGTGAGGATGGCGCGGCCCGCTGAGGGCCCCGCAAGACCCCCCGGGTACGATCACGCGGTGGAAGCGGCACGATCAAGCCACGACGGATCAACGCGGCGTCCGAGTGAGCGCCCGCGTCGTCAGGTACCCGGCGCGAAAGCGACGAGGCAATAGAGCATGCCCGAGAAGATCACCCTGGACGACGGCGCACTGCGCGTCCCCGACGAGCCGATCATCCCGTTCATCGAGGGCGACGGCACCGGCGTCGACATCTGGCCCGCGGCCCAGCGGGTCATGGACGCCGCGGTCGAGAAGGCGTACGGCGGCCGGCGCACGATCGCCTGGACCGAGGTGCTGGCGGGCCAGAAGGCGTTCGACCAGACCGGCGACTGGCTCCCCGAGGCGACCGTCGACTCGTTCCGCGACCACCTCATCGGCATCAAGGGGCCGCTCACCACTCCCGTCGGCGGCGGCATCCGCAGCCTCAACGTCGCCCTGCGCCAGATCCTCGACCTCTACGTCTGCCTGCGCCCGGTGCGCTGGTTCAAGGGCGTCCCGAGCCCGGTGCTGCACCCCGAGAAGGTCGACATGGTCATCTTCCGGGAGAACACCGAGGACATCTACGCCGGCCTCGAGGTGGAGGAGGGCACTCCCGAAGCCAAGAAGCTGATCGAGATGCTGCGGGACGCGTTCGGCTGGGAGATCCGGCCCGACTCCGGCGTCGGCATCAAGCCGGTCTCGGAGACCGGGTCGAAGCGCCTGGTCCGCGCCGCCCTGCAGTACGCGGTCAGTCGGAAGCGGGCGTCGGTGACGCTCGTGCACAAGGGCAACATCCAGAAGTTCACCGAGGGCGCGTTCCGAAATTGGGGCTACGAGGTCACCCGGGACGAGTTCTCCGATGTCGCCGTCGGGTGGGACGACTGCGGCGGCGATCCCGGCGGCAAGATTCTGGTGAAGGACAACATCGCCGACATCACCCTCCAGCAGGTGCTCACCCGCCCCGACGAGTTCGACGTCATCGCGACCACGAACCTCAACGGCGACTACATCTCCGATGCGCTCGCGGCTCAGGTCGGGGGCATCGGCATCGCTCCAGGAGGCAACATCAACTACGTCACCGGCCACGGGATCTTCGAGGCCACTCACGGCACCGCGCCCAAGTACGCGGGGCAGGACAAAGTGAACCCGGGCTCGGTGCTGCTGTCGGGCGTGATGATGTTCGAGCACCTCGGCTGGCAGGAAGCGGCCGACGCCGTCGTCGCCGCGCTCGAGGCGACCATCGCCGACAAGATCGTCACCTACGACTTCGCCCGGCTCATGGAGGGTGCCACCGAGGTGAAGACATCGGAGTTCGCGTCCGCCATCATCGACCGGCTCTGACCGTCTCTCCAACGACGAGCGCTCCGTAGGAGTGGTGTGATCCTCGCCGAGCTCAACGTCCGCCACACCCGGCGGCACATGCCGACCCGGCGGGTCGCGCTCGGCGACCACTACCTGCCCACCGGTGGCCCCGGCTACGGCGCCGTGCTCCTGGGCGCGGTCGCGGCCGACAGCGCGCCCGGCCTCGATCCCGAGCAGCAGGACGCGCTGGCTCGCTTCCTCGACGACGCCCGACGTGACGAGCTGTCCGTGCCGCGGATCGCGATGCGGTACCGGCTCCAGACCGACGTGCACGGGCTCGACCGTTCCCGCCACCGCATCGTCGGCGAGGACGCGGTCGGCGGGAACGGCGACCGGCCCCGCGTCGTGCTCGAGCTCGACGTCCACGGCCGCGCCGACCCCCAGCTGATCGGGACGGTGATGGCTGCGGCCGCGCTCCCGACCCGGGACGCCCGCCAGATCGCGTTCCGCGCGATCGAGAGCGCGCTCGCCCGGCCGGGAGTGCTCCCGGAGGGCGTCGTGCTGCGCCGCCTCTATGAAGGCGTCCCCGGTGCCCGGCCGGCCGCGCCCGGTGCCGGCGGGTACGGTGCCGGCCCCGCCCTCGACCCGTGGCGGAGTGTCCCCGCCGAGCGCCGCTGGGCCATGGAGGTCCTCGGGCTCGGCGCGGTCATGACGATCGACCGCGACGACGTCCAGCGCCGGTTCCGGCGCCTGGTGCGCCTGGCCCATCCCGACCATGGCGGCGTGGTCATCGGCGCGGCCGAGCGCATCGCCGAGCTCACCGAGGCGCGCGAGCTGTTGCTCACCGTTCTTGCGTCGCAAACCCTCGCCTGAGGTGGGTTTGCGACGCCAAAACGATGGGTGGCGGTAAGGTCCCGCGCCATGGCCGCTACGAAGTCTCCCGTCCACGTCACCGTCACCGGCGCGGCCGGTCACATCGGCTACGCGCTCGTGCATCGGATCGCGTCGGGCCAGCTGCTCGGACCCGACCAGCCGATCGTGCTGCGCCTGCTCGAGATCGAACCGGCCATGGCCGCGCTCGAGGGCGTGGTGATGGAGCTGGAGGACGGCGCCCACCCGTTGCTCGAGGGCACCGAGGCCACCGCCGATCTCGAGCACGCGTTCGCCGGCGCGTCGTGGTGCCTCCTGGTCGGCTCGATCCCGCGCAAAGCGGGCATGGAGCGCAGCGACCTCCTGACCGTGAACGGCGGGATCTTCAAGCCCCAGGGCGAGGCGATCAACGCCCACGCCGCGGACGACGTCCGGGTCCTCGTCGTCGGCAACCCGTGCAACACCAACTGCCTGATCGCCCGCTCGAACGCCCCCGACATCCCCGCCGACCGCTGGTTCGCGATGACCCGCCTCGACGAGAACCGGGCCAAGACCCAGCTCGCCCGCAAGGCGGGCGTCCCCGTGCGTGACGTGACCAACCTGGCCATCTGGGGGAACCACTCGACGACGCAGTTCCCCGACTTCGTCCACGCCCTCATCGGCGGCAAGCCCGCGCCCGACGTGATCACCGATCTCGACTGGCTCCAGGGACCGTTCATCGAGACCGTGCAGAAGCGAGGCGCGGCGGTGATCGAGGCGCGGGGCGCGTCCTCGGCCGCGTCAGCGGCCCACGCCGCCATCGACTCGGTGAACAGCATCTGGCGCAAGACGCCGAAGGGGGACTGGCACTCGCTCGCGGTGGCCAGCCGAGGGGAGTACGACATCGCCGAGGGTCTCCAGTTCGGGTACCCCGTGC
Source organism: Actinomycetota bacterium (assembly GCA_013695115.1). Classification (GTDB taxonomy): domain Bacteria; phylum Actinomycetota; class Acidimicrobiia; order IMCC26256; family JACDBD01; genus JBPCMN01. The sequence continues at coordinate 17,892 of JACDBD010000422.1, forward strand.
GCAGCGACGGATCGTCATGGGAGGTCGTCGAGGGCATCGAGCACGGCGAGTTCGCCCAGCAGAAGATCAAGGCGACCACCGACGAGCTCCTCGAGGAACGCGAGGAAGTGAAGGACCTTCTCCCGTCGTGACGCACTGGTGGCGGCAGCCGACGCCGGTCGGGGAGCTCACCGTGGTCGCGGGACCGAACGGGCTGTGCGAGATCGAGCTGCACGGGCCGACGCCGCCCGATGGTGACCCCGAGCGCGACGAGAGCATCGCAGCCGAACTCGACGAGTACTTCGCCAGGCGGCGTCGGCGGTTCACCGTGCCTGTCGACCTCGGGAGCGTCACGGCCGTCTTCCGCCGGCGGGTTCTCGAGACCCTCTACCGCGACGTGCCCTACGGCGAGACCGTCTCGTACGGGGAGCTGGCGGTCATGGCCGGTCGTCCGGGCGCGGCCCGGGCGGTGGGCTCGACCATGGCCACCAATCCGGTTCCCGTCGTGGTCCCGTGCCACCGGGTGCTCGCGGCGGGCGGGCGCATCGGCGGCTACGGCGGTGGGCTCCGCATGAAGCGGGCCCTGCTCGCGCTCGAGCGTGTCGACGTCTAGGTTCCGCCGTCGCTACGGCAGCATCCACGACACGCACTGACTAGCTCGCGCCGCTGCCCTTCTCCGCCGGCTTGGCTTCCGCCGGCTTCGCCTCGGCCTTCTTCTCCTTCTCGGGCGCAGCCAGCCCCAGCTCGGAGCGCAGCTCGCTGAGTCGGGCGGATGCCTCGGCACTCATCTGCGCCTGCTCGACCTCGAGCATCTTGGTCGAGACGTCGGCGCCGGTGAGGTCGGACATGCCCTGGGCCTTGGCCAGGCGGCGCTCGATCTTGTCGCGCACCTGCTCGAAGGTGGGGACGTCTTCCCCGACCGTGGCGTTGAGCTGGTTCATCGCCTTGGTCATCTGCTCCTGCATCTTCGCCTGGTCGAGCTGGCTGAGGAGCTGCTCGCGCTCGGTGAGCTTCTTCTGCAGCGCGGCCGAGTTCTGCGCCACCATCTTCTTGGCCTTGTCGGCCTCCTGGGTGGTCGACAGCAGCTGCTTCTTGAGGTCGGCCACCTCCTTCTCGAGCTGAATGAGCTTGTTGGCGAACTGCTCGGCCGCCTGGTTGTAGTCGGACGCCTTGTCGGCCTTGCCGTCCTTGCCCGCCTCGTCAGAGAGGAGGAGGGCCTGGCGCGCCGACGCGTTCGCCTTCTCGAACTCCTCGACTGACCGGTCGAGACGCATCTGCGTCTGCTTCTGGTTGGCGATGACGTTGGCGGCCTGCTCGGTGAGCTTGCGGTGCTGCTCGTGGGCCTCCTGGATCGCCTGCTCCAGCTGAACCTTGGGGTCGGCCGACTCCTCGAGCTTCCCCGAGACCTTGGCGACCATGTACTTCCACCATCTGCGCAGCGCCTTGAACATGGTCGGCAGCCTACGCGGTCCCGGTGCGGGTCGTCCCGCCGCCCTTGGCCCGACGCTTCTTGGGCTCGGCCGTGGGCAGCTCGATGTCGCCGGTGCCGCCCCGGCTCGCCCGCCCCGCCTCCTCCAGCGCAACCCGTAGCGACTCCATCTCGTTCACGAGCTCCTCGACGTCGCCGCCGAGGCCGCCCAGCTCGGCGACGTCCTCCGCCCGCAGCGACAGCTCGACCGCCCGGGCGACCGCCTCGTCGAGCCGCGCGTCGAGCAGGCTGAGCCGGTCGCGCGCATCCTGGGCAACGGTGCCGAGCCGTCCCGCCGACGCGACCTGGGCTTCGAGCGCCTCGATGGTCTGCACGTGGTTCTCGGCGAGGCCGGCCTTCTCGGCCGCGGCGGTGATGTCCTTTCCCTGGTCGTGGGCGCGCCGGAGCGGCTCTTGCGCCTCACCGGGCAGCGAGTTGATGAGCGCGGACAGCTGCTTCTCGGCCGACGCGGCATCGACCGAGCTCAGGCCGCCCTCGAGGGCGGCGCCGCGGCGGGCGATCCGGTAGCACTCGTGCACACCCTGCTCGATGCCGACGCCGATCTCGTTGAGGCGGTCGCGCAACGGGCCCTCGGCGGCGGTCGCGACCGCGCGTCGGTAGCGGTGCTGGGCGTCGATCGCCTCGCGCACGAAGTGCCGCCAGGGTTCGGGCAGGCTCGCGAGCTCGATGCGTTCGGCCCGCTTCTTGCGGGGCAGCCCGAACGCCACCCGGATCCCGTAGGCGATCGCCCCGACGCCCGCCGCCGCCAGCAACGGGAGACCACTGAGCACCGCCGCCGCCGTCCCTGCCCCCGCCAGCAGGATCGCCGACGGCGCCAGCACCGCCTCCGCCGTCCTACGGGTCTTCAGGTGCTCCGGAAGCCGGTCTGCGAGTGGCATTCCCTATGGCCTCGCTCGCTGCGGGTCGGGCCATCCAGAAGGGGATTGGCCGGCCCGCGGGCGCTCGCTCGGACGCCAAGTTCGCGGGGCGGAAGTTGATCGTGCCGCACTCATCGCCTTAGAAGTTACTGACTACCGCGATGAACACCTTCTCGATCGTGGTCGGGTCGACCGCGTCGTAGGCGGCGGCGTTGGTGGCCTCGGCGATCCGCTGGAGCGTCCCGAGGTCGGCGTCGCCGCCGAACGCGATCGGGAACACCCGCACCGGCTGGCTCGATTGGCCTTCGTTCTGACCCCGCAGGAACTGGATCAGCCCGTCGAGGTCGCGGTTGCGATCGTCCTCGTTGCGCCCGTCCGACAGGATCACCACCGCGTTGATGCGAGCGGGGTCGAAGTCGGCTTCCATATCACGGTAGGACGCCTCGGTCACGGTGTAGAGCGGCGTGCCCTGAGTCGGGACCAGGTCGCGGATCCTGGACGCGAGGATCTCGCGGTTCGAGCTGATCGGGCCGAAGTCGACCACGTCGACGTAGTCGGTCGGCTCGCTGCCGCTGATCTCGGTGGAGAAGATGCGCAACCCGACCTCGTCCTCCGGTTTGAACTGGTCGAGCGCGTTGATCGCGGCCCGCTTGGCCAGATCGAGCTTGGTCTCGCCGGTCGACTCGTCACCCGGGTCGCCCATCGAGCCCGACACGTCGATCACCAGCATCACCCGCGCCGCCTTGCGAGTCTCGCCCCACTTCTCGATCAGGCCGACCAGCACTTCGGGCTCGGGAACCTCGAGCGTCGTCTGCGGCTGACTGGGGTCGAGGCCGTTGCTCTTGTTGATCGGGTCGTCGATCGCGACCGATGGGTTGCCGGGCCGGAATCCGAACTCGAGCACGCGCTTCTGGTTCTCGGGTTCGCGCACGAACGCATCGAACTTCGCCGCCGCCTCCTTCTCTTTCGCGCTCACCCAGTTCGAGTCGAGGATGATGAACGGGTTGTCGGAGAAGAGCGTCCCCTCTTTCGGGTACACGGCCACCAGCGGTGTGCGGGGCTTCTTGGGCTTCTCGCCCGGGTCGAGGATGCCGTCGGGGTTCCCCCGGTTGTAGTCGATGATCGACTTCTCCTCGATGGCAACCGCCGACACGTAGGTCAGGGCGGTGCCGCGGGCGTCGGCGCGGTAGAGGTTGTTCAGGAACGTGTTGGTGATGTCGCCGTAGTGGACGACCGCCGACTCGACGCCCCGGGCGAAGTCCAGGACCTCGGGTCGGTTCAGATCCTCCAACGTCAGGTCGGTCGTCTTGCCGGCGGCGGCGTAGTACTGCGCGACGGTGGCATGGAGCGCGCTGGTGGAGAAGTTCGGGTTGGTCTTGCCGAGGCGGAACGGTCCCCACTCGGGATGGCCGAACGCCCCCCAGCCGGCAGGGTCGTTCGCGAGCCGCAGGATGTCGGCGAAGCCGACGGGGGTATCGGGGTAGCCGAGTGCGGTGGCCATCGGCTCGGGCATCGCGATCACCAGCGGTGTGAGCATGAACGGCTTGCCCGCCGGCGCGACCGGGTCTTCGCCGGCGTCGGCCTTGCGCTGGTTGACGACCGCCCCCCACGCGCTCGAGGCCGGCGACCAGATCACGGGCTTGGGCCCGTTGACGTCGGGGTCGGGCCAGTCGTCGGCGACGAGGTTGGCGCCCTCACCCGACGACTTGCGCTGCACCCGCACGAAGATGCAGTCGCCGTCGACCTCGGCCTCATCGGAGTCGTTGAACGTGTTGGCGAGGTCGGTCAGCAGATCGAGCTTCTCGGGGGAGACCGCCATGTCGACCGCGATGCAGTCGCCCGGGTCTTCGAGGCCGTCGCTAGCGTCGTCGCCGTTCTCGACCGACACCGAACAGGCGCCGGCAGTGAGCGTGAGCAGCAGCGAGAGTGCCGCGAACGAGCGGGGTCGGGTCATCCGGTGACCTGGCGCCATGAGTCCTGGAGCGCGATGAAGACGCCCGCGTCGGTGGGCAGGCCCGTCCCGGCCGGGAGTTGGATGCGTTTGCGGACGCCCTCGGCGAGATCCTGGCCGTCGACCCGCCAACCCGTTTCGGCGAGCTCCTGCCGGGCGCGTCCACCGGCGGCGAGATCGGCGATGTCCTCGTCGCGGTCGTCGCTCGTGGTCAACGCGAGCACGACGTCGGCGGTGGTCACCGGCTCAGGGTAGAGCAGCGTGAACGCGTCGCGGCGGTCGGGCGCGGCCTCCGCGAGCACCGGACCCGCTTCGGCCTCGCTCGCACCGGCGGCGTCGTACACCGCGGTCGGGAACTTGCTGAGCATCTCCTCGAACGGCGACGCGGCCGGCGCGCCCGAGTCCTCGAGGCGCTCGAGCCAGGCGAGGAACTCGTCGGTCTGGAGCTCGGCCCGCGAGTAGCCGGGGCCGCCGAAGAACTCGCTCGCCGCCTGTGCGAGCACGAGCAGACCGGTCGCGCTCGTCGTCGGGTCCGTGTGCGCCACCTTGACGCTGCCCCACGACGCCTCGCCGCCGAGCTCATCCCACTCGTCGCCCGCGACGTCGCCCAGGCAGGGCCACGCCACCGCGCCCGCGCACGGTCCCTGCTCGAGCACCCGACCGCGGTCCTTGCGCATCACGATGACCAGCGGTGAGCGGGCGAGCGTGGTGGGCGACTCCTCGAACACCGGTTGCGACTGCTGCTGACCCCGCAGGATGTCGACGATCTGGGGCCAGGGTCCCGGCACCAGCCAGCCGTCGATCCCGGGGTCGTCGACCTCGGAATCAGGCAGTGCGACCAGGCGCTCGGCGGTCTCCCCGGCCGCCTCGACGGTGACGTCGAGCTCGCCCACCGCGTCGTCGAGCTGCGAGCACGCCTCCTCGAGCTCGGTCGCGCACACGAGCCGGGCGTTGCCGTCGGTATTGCGGGCGTCGTCGATGTCCGCCCGGATCAGCACCGCCGCCACCACCATGACGACCGCGGCCACGATCGCGCCGACGGTTTTCACGAACCGAAACCTATGTCGCTACGAGTCGGGGATGTCGGCGGCGACGAGCGTGCTGAGCTGCTCGTCGGTCGGCTTCTTCACGTCGACGACCCGACTCGCGTGGCGCGCGATCGCCGCCTCGAACAGGTTGCGGGCGAAGCGGCCGTTCCCGAACATCGGGCCGCGCGGCTCCGCCGCCAGGCGGGCCCGGAGCTTCTCGATTGCCGATGGATCCGCCTTGTAGTTGTGGTCCTCGCCGAACGCCTCGAAGATGCGGACCATCTCGTCGTCGGTGTAGTCGGGGAACACGATCGTCTTGGGGAAGCGTGACCGGATCCCCGGGTTGGAGTCGAGGAACTTGTTCATCGGCTCGGGGTAGCCGGCGACGATCACCGCGAGATCGTCGCGGTGGTCCTCCATCTGCTTGAGCAGTGCCGCGATCGCCTCCGCGCCGAAGTCCTGCTCCCCACCCTGGGCGAGGGCGTAGGCCTCGTCGATGAAGAGGATGCCGCCGAGGGCCTGTCCGCAGATCTCCACGACCTTGGTGGCGGTCTGGCCCACGTACCCCGCGACCACCCCGGAGCGGTCGGTCTCCACCAGGTGGCCCTTCGAGACGACGTCGAGGGCGGCGTAGATCTCTCCCAGGAGTCGAGCGACGGTCGTCTTGCCCGTCCCCGGGTTGCCGACGAACACCAGGTGGGCCGACTGGTCGACCACCTTGAGCTTGCGGTCGCGCCGCATGTTCTGGACCCGGATGAGGTTTGTCAGCAGCCGCACCTCGGTCTTGACCGCGTCGAGCCCGATGAGCTCGTCCAACTCGTCGAGCAGCTCCTCCAGCGACTTCTTGGGTGGCGCCTCGGCCGCCTTCCCGACTTCGCCCGGGCCGGGCTCCTTGGCCATGCCCTCGGGGCGTTCGATGCCGGCGGCGCCGAGGCGGCGCAGCATCATCGAGCGGAAGGTGTCGACCGCCAGCAACTTCTCGCGGGTCGGTACGTCCTCGAGCGCGCAGGCGGCGTGGGCGACGCGCAGCCCTGCCTGGTAGTAGGTCCAGCCGTGGGTGGTGCCGGCGGCGGCGTCGGCGGCCACGATGGTCTCGAACATCGGCGACGGCGTGATCGGCCACGCCCGGTGCTGGCGGATGGCGTCGCCGTCGCGCAGTTGCCCGGGCGTGGCGCTCGCCAGCGACTCGAACCACGGCGCCAGCGCGGCGGCGAACTCCCGCAGCTCCCCGTCGCCGTAGCGCCCGTCCCCCGCGATAACCGCCGCCGCGATCGCCTGGGCCTCGAGGGCGGCGTCGCGCTCGTGATCACCGGCACCGGCAGGTTTCGTGGCGACCGCGCCCTGCTTACCGTCGGCGCGCGACCGCAGGTCGCCGAGCACCGCGGTGAGGTCGGTGACGAACTGCTGGACTGGCTCGGCCAGCAAATTGACTGCCATCTCTATGGCCTCGCTCGCTGCCGGCCGGGCCATCCAGAAAGGGATTGGCCGGCCCGCGGGCGCTCGCTCGGACGCCAAGTTCGCGCGGCGCGAGTCGGCTGTGCCGCTCTCATTCTCTGACCGCCGCCGGCAACGCCGTGAGCCACGGCGTCACGAGCTCGAGGAAGCGGTCGGGCAGCTCGAGCTGGGGCGCGTGGCCGCAGTCGTCGATCACCTCGAGCGCGAACTCAGGGTGCCGAGCCGCCACCGCACGCGCCGAACTCACCGGCACGAGCCGGTCGAGGACACCGTGCACGATCAGCGTCGGGCACTTCACGCGGCCGAGGTCGGCGGGCATGCCGCGCTGGAAGTAGAAGAACAACGATCGGGCGGCGTCGGCGTACGCGGTGGGCACCTCCGGGAACGTGCTCCGCTCGGTTGCCAGTGCCACCAGCCGCTCCCGCAACGCCGGGTCGACGCGCTCGGGATGGGCCACCGACCACTCGAGCGTCGTATCGACCATCCCCGCCGGCCCCAGCCGCCGGGCGCGCATCCCGAGGACCCGCCCGCCGATCTGCGGCACCATCAACGGCGCCATGCGGGTGACGAGCTGCCACGGCGGCAGCCGGACTCCCCGTTGCGGGAGCGCGGGGTCGACGAGGACGAGGGCGCGCACGAGGTCGGGGTGGCGGGCGGCGAGGCCGACGCCGATCGCACCGCCCATGGAGTTCCCGAAAACCACCGCCGGGCCCAGCTCGGCCAGCAGCGCGGCGACGAGGCGCCCGCTCGCGCCGACGGTGGCGCGGCGACCCGCGGGAATGCGGGTGAGCCCGAAGCCGGGCAGATCGACCGCGGTCACGGTGGCGTCGAGCGCGGTGGCGAGACGTCCGCCCACCGGCTCCCAGCTCAGTGTGCTCGCGCCGAGTCCGTGGACCAGCAGGATGCGCTGCTCGCGGTCGGGATCTCCCCACTCGACGGCGTGGGCGCGCACGCCGTCGACGTCGATCCAGCGTTCTGTCCCCGGTTGCACGGGGAGAGGATCGCGCACGGCCGGGCATGCCGCCTCTTCGGAAGGGCATGCTGGGCGGGTGCCGGAGCTTCGGACGTCCGACGGGGTCCGTCTGCACTACGTCGTCGACGGTCCCGACGACGCGCCGGTCGTCGTCTTGCTCCACGGGCTGGGCTCCGACGGGCAGGCCGACCAGCCCCTGGTCGACGCCATCGGCGACCGGCTGCGGGTGGTGCGCCTCGATCTGCGGGGCCACGGGCGTAGCGAGCCGCTCACCGATCCGGCGCGCTACGGCTGGTTCGATCGGTCCGCCGCCGACGTGGGCGAGCTGCTCGACGCGCTCGGGCTGGAGA
>JACDBD010000423.1 GCA_013695115.1 Actinomycetota bacterium
GCTGCGTGCGGGAGCGGCGAGCGAAGCGAGCGCGACCAGGGAAGTTAGACGGGGTCGACGATCTCGTCGTCTACAAGCTGGGTCTCGGGCGACGCGAGGACCTGGCCGTGCTCGCGGATCTCCGCGACCGCGGGCACGGGATCGGGGTCGGAGAACAGCTCCTTGTCGCCGTAGTCGGCGGCGCGGCCGGTCGCGTCGATCGCCCACCACGACGCCTCGAGCGCGATCCCGTTGGGGTCGGTGAAGTACACCGAGCGCACGAAGCCGTGGTCGACGACCTCGGTGATCTCGCACTTCGCGTCCTCGAGCCGGGCGCGCAGGTCGAGCAGGGCCTTCTCGTCGGGGAGGTTGAAGGAGAGGTGGTCGAACTGGATCGTCCGCGCCGGCGGCCCACCGGCGGGCTTGGCGAACGTCTCCATGCCCTTCATCTCGAAGAACGCCACCGTGTTCCCGGGGCCGATCTCGAAGAAATAGTGACGCATCGGACCGGCCATCACCGTCGCCACCAGGCGCATGCCGAGGACGCCGACGTAGAAGCGGACGGTCGCGTCCATGTCCGGAGTGACCAGGGCGAGGTGGTTGATCCCCCGCCAGCGCGGAGGCTCGGTCGTCGGCGTCATGCCTGCTCCTCTCGGTGGAAACGCGGGCCCTGAGTCTACGGACGGGATACCCGGTACATTTCGCCTCGTCACCTCCGAAGGAGGCGCCATGGCAGACGAGATCCGCGTCGGGCCGGCATCGAGCCTCCCGCCGAGGACGGTGACGGGATCCGGCGGCTACGCGGTGGGAAACATCGGCGGCGATCTGTTCGCGCTGAGCCGGCGCTGCCGCCACCTCGGCGCCGACCTCGCCGGTGGCTCGATCGATCGTGAGGGCTGCCTGGTGTGCCCGTGGCACGGCGCCCGCTACGACGTGAAGACCGGCCACATGGTGCGGGGGCCGCAGGGGACCTTCGCCCGCATCCCCGGCCTGGGCACGCTCAACATGCTGTTCACCCGCGTGCTTCCGCTGCGCCGGGGAGAGGTCGTGGAGCGGGACGGCACCATCTACGTGAGGTGAACGATCCCGAGGCGGCGGTCGCGTTCCACCTGCTCACCCGGCACGGCTCGCCCGTCGACCGGTCGGGGCTGGTCGACTTCCGGCCCCTCGATCCGTCGAACCGGCCCGCGCCGTTCAAGCGCTACCGGGAACTCGAGCCGCGCCCCTTGCCCCGCTCGATCGCAGCGACCGAGCCGGGAAGGCTCGACGAAGCCGAACTCGGCCGCCTTCTCTTCCTGGCTGCGGGCGTCAGCCGGGTGAGCGACTCGCCCGTGTTCGAGGACCGCACCTACTTCCGCACGACGATGTCGGCCGGGAACCTCCACCCGGTCGAGCTGTACGTCGTGGGCGGCCCGATCGGTGACGTCCCCGCCGGCGTCCACCACTACGACCCGCTCGGGCACGGGCTCACGCAGCTGCGCGCCGGGGAGTTCGACGGCGTTGCCATCGTCCTCACCGGGATCCCGTGGCGGACGGCGTGGAAGTACGGCGAGCGGGGCTACCGCCACCTTTACTGGGACGCCGGCGGCATCGTCGCCAACCTGCTGGCGGTGACCGAGGCGGACAGCCTGACCGCCCGGGTCTTCGCCGGGTTCGATGACGACGAGGTGGCGCAGCTGGTGGGCATCGACGGCCGCACCGAGCTCCCGCTCGCGGTGGTCACGTTCGGGAGTGATCGGGCGCCCGACTGGTCGGTCGACACGCCCCTTTCGCTCGAGACCGAGCCCATCTCCCCCCACCCCATCGATTTTCCGCTCATCGAGGCGACGCAGCGCGCCGGCATCGTCGCCGACGTCGGCAAGTGGCGGGTCGCAGCCGCGGAGCTCGGCGAACCGGCCACACCCGAAGTGCCCGCGCCGCGCGAGCTGCCGCCGGTCGAAGACATGATCCTCCGGCGGGGATCCACGCGGATCATGCGCCCCGACCCCGCGCCGCGCGCGCTCCTCGACTGGGGCATGGGCATGGCGACGCGGCCGGTCCCGTGCGACTTCGCCGGCCAGGGCCGGACGCTGCTCCAGCACTTCCTGTCGGTGCACGGGATCGAGGGCGTGGAGCCGGGCGCGTACCGGTGGCGGCCCGAGCGCCGCCAGCTGGAAGTGGTGCACCTCGGCGATTACCGCCCCGAAGCGCAGCTGCTCTGCCTCCGCCAGCCCCTCGGCGGCGACTCCGCGTTCACCACGTTCCACTGCGCCGACCTCGACACCGTGCTCGGCGCCCTCGGTGCCCGGGGCTACCGCGCCGCCCAGCTCGAGGCGGGCATCGCCGCCGGGCGGCTCAGTCTGGCCGCGTTCGCGCTCGGCTTCGGTGCCACCGGGCTCACGTTCTTCGACGAGGCGGTGTCGGAGTTCTTCAGCACGCGCGCGTCGTGCATGCTGGTCACGTCGGTGGGCATCCCCGCCTACCGCAACGCCCCCGGCGGCCCACCCGGCGCCGCCACCGAGCTCGCCGGCTACGGCCGGCTCATGGAGCGGCTATCCCTCCAGCTCCACCGCTCCCGCTGAGCGCGCTCTCGTAGCAGTCGGTGAAGCGGGAGGCGAGGGCGCGCCACGAGTAGTGGGCGCGAACGTGCTCGTAGGCGTTGCGACCGCGCGCTCGGCGCTCCTCGACGTTGGCGACGAGCTCGACGAGCCCGTCGGCGAGCGCGGCCTCGTCGTCCGGCTCCACCAGCCACCCGTTGGGCTTGTCGGGTTCGGTGTTCACGAACGAGAGCGGACCGCCGGTCGCGGTCGTGACCACCGGGAGCCCGCACGCCATGGCCTCCAGGAACACCTGCCCGAACGGCTCGTCGACCGACGGCGCCACCATCGCGTCGGCGCACGCCAGCCCAGACGGCAGCTCGTCGTGACCGCGCCACCCGACGAAGATCACGTCGTCGGCGACGCCCTCGTTCACCGCGACCGTGTGCGGGTGCTCCCCTTCGTACTCGCCCGGGCTGCCACCCCAGATCACCAGGGGCGCCGGCGTCGGGAATCGAGGCCGGGCGCGTGCGTAGGCACGCACCAGCAGCGGCACCCGTTTGAAACCGAGAAAGCGGCCGACGAAGAGCAACACCGTCGGCGCCGCTACGCCCGAGCCGTCGACGAGCCGGTCGAGCACGCTCTCGCCGTAGCGCACGCTGCCGGGCTCGCCGCCCTCTTTCCATCCCCGCGGTTCGTCCACCAGCCATTTGCGCCAGAGCCGGCGCCGTTCGTCGGGGTCGAGCGGCCGGGCGTCGAAGAGATCGGTGTCGACGCCGTTGGGGATCCACTCGGCCTCGACGTCGAGGAGCCGCGCCGCTTCGTCGCGGTCATGGGGGGAGATCACGATGACGCGCTGGCACCGGTGCGCCCATCGCCGCATGGCGTCGGCCCAGAACGCGCCGTGAGACCACGGCGCTCCTTCCTCGATGGCGTCGAGCATCTTCATCTCGGTACCGTGCAGGTGGCCGACCACGGGATGGTCGGGCCAGCGCACCGCGACCGCCTCGTGCTGCGGGGTGAGGTGGTGCAGGTGGAACAGCGCGCTCTCGCCGGCGT
>JACDBD010000039.1 GCA_013695115.1 Actinomycetota bacterium
CGTCGATGTGCTCGTAGCGGGCGAGCACGGTCGCGGCCGACTTGGCGCCCCAGCCGGGGAGACCGGGAAAGCCGTCGGCGCTGTCGCCGACCAGCGCGAGCCAGTCGGGGATCGAGCGGGGGCCAACGCCGAATTTCTCGCGCACGGCAGCCTCGTCGAGCAGCTTGCCATGGCGGCGGTCGAGCTGCGCGATCCGCGGGTCCGACACGCACTGGGCGAGGTCCTTGTCGGGGGTGCACACGAGCACCTGCGCGACCCGCTCGTCGGCGGCGGCGACCGCGGCCGCTGCCGCCAGCGCGTCGTCGGCTTCCTGGTCGACCATCGCCCACACCTTCGCGCCCAGCGCCTCGAGGCCGTCCTCGAGCAGCGGGAACTGCGCGAGCAGCTCGGGATCGATCCCCGCACCGGTCTTGTACCCGGGCCAGAGGTCGTTGCGGAACGACTCGATGACGTGGTCGGTCGCGACGCCCAGGTGAGTGGCGCCGTCTTCGAGCATGGTGAGCACGGTTCCGAGCACGCCCCGCACCGCCGCCACCTCCACGCCGTCGCGGTCCAGATGCGACGGCACCCCGAAGTGGTGCCGGAACAGCTCATACGTACCGTCGAGAAGGTGGACCTGCACGGCGCCCAAGTTAGGGCGTGGCTTCGGCGGACACCTCCACGACCACCGCCCGGTGGTCGCTGATGGGCGTGACGACGACCTCTGACGAGACGATCGTGAGGCGCTCGACCGCGATGTCGTCGATGCGCAGCCTCGGGGCCTTGGCCGGCGCGGTGGCCTCCGTGTCGGCCACCAAGAAGCCGGCCTCGGTCAGGACGGGGTCGACCACGTCGGGCGCGCTGTTCAGGTCACCGAGGAGCACCCGAGGACGCCGGCGGCGGCCGAGCGCCTCGAGGACGACCGCGAGCTGCTCGAGCTGCTCGTCGGCGTCCTCGGCGAAGAGCGGTGCTCCCCCGCGGCGGTTCTGGAGATGGGTGGCCGCGACCGACAGGGAGACGTCCTCGATCTCCACCCGGGCGAGCGCGGCGACCCGGGGCTGGCGCTCCGGGGCGACCGGGAGCTCGAGCACCTCGGTCTCGTCGATGTTGCCCCGTGCGAGCAGGGCGTTGCCGTACAGGCCCCCGGCCTGGAGCTCGAACGCGGGCGCGTAGAAATAGGAGAGCTCGCACGCCTTGGCGACGACCGCGGCCTGGTTGGCGAGGCCGCTGCGGGTCGCACCGGAGTCGACCTCCTGGAGCGCGAGCACGTCGGCGCGCAGGCCTGCACACACCTCTGCCAGCCGGTCGTTGTCGACGACGCCGTCGCTCCCGAGGCCGTTCTTGATGTTGAAGCTCGCGAGACGCAGCGGTCGGTTCATTCGGGGTAGGTCCAGTCGGCTCGCTTGCGCGCCTGGCGCTCGTCGACGATCGCGACGCCGTCGCGGATGTCGACCAGCTTCGGCACGACGACCTCAGTCGTCAAGGGCGGCGTGCGACCGGTGACGTAACCGTCGAGCTCGCCGGCGAACGCCCGCAGGATGCTCCGCACGACCAGCTGCTCCTGCACCGGCAGGAAGCAGCGGTTGGAGTCGGTCACGGTTTCGAGCCGGGCCGCCATGACCTCCACGTCGCGCACCGTCGCATCGCCCGCGAGCACCCGGTCGAGCACCGCGGTCACCGCGCCGGTCCCGAACTTGCACGGCGGGCACTGGCCGCACGATTCGACGTAGAGGAACCGGGAGGCCGCCTGCGCGACCGCGATCATGTCGGCGGTGTCGTCGTAGACGATGAAGCCGGCCGCGCCGAGCCCGCCGCCGACCGCCTCGAGCCCTTCGTAGCTCACCGGGGCGTCCAGAGCGTCGCCCGCCACCACGCCGTTGGCCACTCCTGACAGCACCGCTTTGACCGACCGGCCCGGCTTCGGTCCACCGCCGACGCGTTCGATCACCTCGCCCAGGGACGTGCCCATCTCCACTTCGGCGACGCCGGCGCGCTGGGTGTCGCCGACGACGGTGCACAGCACCACGCCAGGCGACTGCGGCGTCCCCATCTCCCGGTACCACTCGGGACCGTGGCCGAGGACGGGGACGACGGTCGCGAGTGTCTCGACGTTGTTGACGAGCGTCGGGTTCGAGCTCGGGATGGCGGGGCCGTCGGACGAGAGGTCGAGGCCGGCCGACCAACCCATCTGGGGTGACGTGGTGAACAGGCCGTACACGTAGGGCGGGAACAGCCGGGGCAGCGGGTCCTCACCCTCGATCACCTCGAGTAGGCCCTTCTCCTCGCCGAAGAGGTACTCGTCGGGCCCGGTGACCAATGTGACGGGAACGTCGCCGATCAGCTGGGTGCCGGCCATCTCCGAGAGGGCGCGCTCCAGAGCGGCGATCTCGGGTTCGAACGATGCCTTCACCGCGATGTAGGCCCCGACCGCGCCGACGGTCGCGGCTGCGATCGCGACCCCCTCGACGACCTGGTACGGGTTGCGTCGCATCAGCATCCGGTCCTTGAACGTCCCGGGCTCACCCTCGGCGCCGTTGGCGACGACGTACCGGTCGCCGACTTCGGGGCCACCGGCGGCGATCGACGCCCACTTGCGTCCGGTCGGGAAGCCGGCGCCGCCCCGCCCGCGCAGGCCCGAGCGGTCGATCGCGTCAATCACGCCAATCGCTTCGAGCTCGCGGGCACGCAGGAGGCCCTGGCCACCGTCGAACCCGTCGACGTACTCGTCGAGCGAATCCAGCGGCTCGTCGGGGAGGAGGAACGCCATCAACCGGCGGTGCGACCGTCGAGCGCCCGCTGCTCGAACTGTCGCAGCCCGCTCGCCACCACCCGATCGTGGGCCCACGTCATCGCCGGACGCCCCAGCACCGCCAGCCGACGCAGCACCGGGTCGCGCAGCTCGAGCGCCCACGTCAGCCGGGCCGTACTGCCTCCGGGACCCGACGGCGCGATCTCGAGCCGGGCGGGGCCGTCGAGGTCGCCGTGGATGACCGTGTCGACCAGCTCGGGCTTCACCGCCTGTTCGACGTGCACCGTGAACCGCAGCGCGTACGGCAGCGGCGCCCGGATCACGCAGCGGGCGACCGCACCCTCCTCCAACCCGACGGCGTCGAACTCGCGTAACCACGACCACCACTCCGGGTACTCGTCGGTCCGGCTGAGCGTCGCCCACAGCTCGTCGGGCGGGATCGCGAAGTCCCAGCGCCGGTCGAAGGTGAACGGGGCGCCCACCGGGTCAGCCGCGCTTGAGGCGGCCGCGCAGGGCGGCGAACGCGAGCGTCATGCTCACCGCGCCAACGCCCGCGATGGCAGCGAACCCCTTGGCGATCTCGGCGCCGTCCCATCCGGTGAGGATCAGCGCTCGCATCCCGGCGAGCAGGTACGTCACCGGGTTCCAGTCCGAGATCGTCGATAGCCAACCCGTCAGCGCCTCCTGCGGGAGGAACGCGGTCGTGAGGAAGGCAAACGGAAAGAAGAGGATGAAACTGGTGTTCACCGCGGCCGGGTTGCCGGTCTTCAGCGCGATCGCGTACGGGAACCCGGTGAACGCCAGGCCCCACAGGCCCGCCATGAGCACGAACAACAGCGTGCCCGCGACACCGGTCTCGAAGCGCACCCCGACCGCGAAGCCCAGCATGACCACCGGTATCGACAACGCGATCACCAGGGCGAGATCGGCGATCATCAGGCCCAAGAGGAGTGACAACCTCCGGATCGGGGTCATCAGCAGCCGGTCGAAGTACCCGTTCTGGATGTCGGTCACGAGTGCGCTCGCCCGCGAGATCCCGGTGACGGCGAAGATGATCGCCACCGGGAGCTGGAACGCCCGGAAGTCGGAGACCGTCCCTTCCACCCGTTCCGATTCGGCGACCCGCTCGAGTGCCCCGATGTTGACCACGAAGAAGAAAACCGGGATGACGAGCGCGGGCACGATCGCCTCGGGCTCGCGCGGGATCGCCCGCAGCGCCCGGCCCGCGATCGAGCGGCAGTCGGCCAGGAACCCGGCGGCCCGGGGTCGGATCGCGGGAGCCGCGCCGACAACGCCGCTCGCCGCGGTCACGCCGCGTCCTCCTCTTGCTCGTCGCGTTCGAGGATGTGACCGCCGGTGAGCTCCAGGAACACGTCGTCGAGCGTGGGGGTGCGCAGCGTCAACTCCCGCACCTTCACCCCGCACCCGTCGAGCGCGACCGCCACCGGGCTCACGGCGGCGGGGCCGTCCTGCACCCGGATCGTCAGCTCGTCCCCGTGCACATCGGTCTGGTCGACACCGGCCACGTTCCGCACCGCATGGCACGCTCGCGCCGCCTGGGCGGCCTCGACCCGGGCCACGATCACGTCGGAGCCGATCGAACGCTTGAGCTCGGTGGGCGTCCCCTCGGCGATGAGCTTGCCCAGGTCGATGATGCCGACGCGGTGCGTCAGCGCGTCCGCCTCCTCCAGGTACTGGGTCGTGAGGAAGATGGTGATCCCGTCCTCGGCATTGAGGCGACGGATCTCTTCCCACACGCGCGCCCGGGTGGCGGGGTCGAGCCCGGTCGTGGGTTCGTCGAGGAAGAGCACGCCGGGGTTGTGGATCAGAGCGGCGGCGAGGTCGAGCCGGCGGCGCATGCCGCCCGAGTACGTGCCGATGCGGTGGTCGATGGCCTCGCCCAGGTCGATGAGCGGGGCCAGGTCCTTGATCCGCTGTTCGGTTTGTTCCGCCGTGAGCCCGTACAGCCGCGCCTGGAGCCGCAGC
>JACDBD010000079.1 GCA_013695115.1 Actinomycetota bacterium
AGCGTCGCCCCATCGTCAGCACCTTCCGGCGCTTCACGTTCGCCGAGATCACCCGTCGCGAGGCTTCGACTTCGCCACCTGCCGCCTCGAACCAGCGGCCGAGCACGGCATCGAGCCCGGCGAGCTCACCCTCGGCTCGGACAACGGCTCGGCGTTCACCGCCCCCCGCTTCCGCGCCCGACTCGCCGAGCTCGGCATCCGCCACCGCCGCGGCGGCTACCGCGACCCCGAGAGCCAGGCCTTCATCGAGAGCTGGTTCGGGAAACTCAAGGAAAGGGAGGTGTGGCTGAACGAGTACGAAACCCTCGATGACGCACGACACGGGATCGGCGGCTACGTCGACCGCTACCACCACCGCCCGCACAGCGGGCTCAACTACCGGACGCCGACGGAGGTCCGGCAGACCTGGGAAGATCTACAAAACATCGCGGCCTAAACTGTCAACTCGGGCGGGGAGCAGGTCAGTGAGATGACGCTGCGGGACGTCACCGATGTGTCGCTCAGTGCGCTCGCGTCTGCGATCTAGCGGAGCGACAGCCTGTCTAGCTGCCGGCCTTGACCAGGCTCGGCGAGGGTCGCAGCACTCGCGCGACGACACCCCCTTCGACGCTCCCGATTCTGTTCGACCCTCCTCTGCGCGCCACCCGCATGATCGTGACCGGGGATTCGGTCGTGTCGCCGTTCGCGTCGAACGCGAATGATCCAAGCAAGCCGTTCCGCACCTCGGTGGCGAACAATTCCTCGAGGACCGAGCCGCGGGTGCCGTCCGAGCGTGCGATCGCATTGAGCAGTACCTCGGTTGCTTGTGCGGCATAGACGGCCGAGGGCTGAACCTCGACCCCGGCTTGCACCTTCCCGAACTGCCGGGCGAAGCGGACACCTGCGGGCGAAAGCCGGTCCGTGACCACGCCGGCGACGCTGACGTACATGCCGAGCGCGGCTCGGCGCGCACGCTCGACGAGAAGCTGCAGCGGCGTGAGGCCGTCGGGGCCGAGCAGGTCGACCGATGCCCCGAGCCGGATGCGCAGGTCTTGGATAACCCGCGCCGCGTTGGTGTCGAGGAGTCCTCCGAGGAAGACCGCCTCTGCCCGGGAACGGGCGATCCGTGCGGCGACCTCCGCGTAGCCGCCCGCCTGTGGATCCCACGAGGAGCGTCCCACGACCGTGAGGCCGAGCCTGCGCGCCGCCGTTTCGAAGCCCGCCGCCAGCAATTCGCCGTAGCCGGGATCACCGTCACCCAGGACATAGACGCGACGGCGACCTCTCTCGCGGGCAAAGAGCGCGAGCGCCGCGCCTTGCAGGTCGTCGGTGGGGTACACACGCAGGTAGTTCCGGCGGCCGGTCGGATAAAGGGCTGCCGGCAGCGAGGGGTCGACTCCAGGCCCGGAGCGGGTGAGCCCGACGAACGAGTTCAAAGGCGAAACCATCGCGAGTGGGCCGCCGGGCGCGCGATTGAGCTCGGGAAGCGCCGCGGCCGCACAGGGTGAGTTGTAGGTGCCGATCACCCCCACGACGTCCAGATTCGCCGCGTAGGCACGAGCATTCGCAGCGCACTTCGGCTCGTCGAAGAGACCGGTCCGAGCAACCGAGTCGTCGCACGACTGGTAGGCGACCCGGAAGCGGCCGGCGCGGAATCCGCGCTGCCGGAGCACGAACGCGATCGCCTGCACCATCTGCGTGGCTCTAATCCTCGTGCCGCCTTGAAGCGCAAGGTCGGAGACGATGAGGAGGTCTGACTCCCCTTTCCCGGCGAGCACGCGCTCGCATGCAGTCGCCGGGAACGCGTGCAAACCCGCGGACTCGCTCGGCGACGGCGTCGGGTCTGCGACGAGGGCCACCCACACCCTGTCCCGATCCAACGTCAGCGACCGCGGGATGCCCTCGAGATCGACGGTCCGCTCGACGGCCGCCGATTCGGCTCCGATCCGAGTCACGGTGCCCGTCAGCGGGTTCGCGACCCAGACGGCGCCCTGCCCGGCGGCGACGTCCGAGACGCCGCGCGCCAGATCGATTGCGCCGACCGTCGGTCTTCTGCCGGTGCCGATCCGCCAGAGCGTCCCGTCGGAGGGGGACGTCACCCACGCCGCGTCCTCGCCGACCGCGATCGAGCCCACGGAGGAGGCGGGCACCTTCGTGCGCACGATCGGTCGCGCCGTGCGCTCGTCGAGCCTCGCGACTGCGCCGTCCACGCCGAGAACCCAGACTCCGGCGGGACCGGCGGCGACTGCG
The DNA here is from genome assembly GCA_013695115.1 of Actinomycetota bacterium. Classification (GTDB taxonomy): domain Bacteria; phylum Actinomycetota; class Acidimicrobiia; order IMCC26256; family JACDBD01; genus JBPCMN01. The sequence continues at coordinate 2,230 of JACDBD010000079.1, forward strand.
GCCGCGGGAACCGCGTACGAGCGCGCCGTGATTGCGGCGGTCGCGGCCTCGATCCGCACGACCGCGAAATCGGGCGTCACCGCCCACACCGCGTTGCCCTTGGCGGCCACGTGATTTTCGACGAGGTTGGAGAGCGCACCGCCTCGCCTGCCCAGCTGGGTCGATCCGCGGCCGGTCCCAGTCGGCGGGTCGAGCCGCGCTACGGCGGTTGCGACGGGGCCGACGAACTGCGCCTGCTCGAGCGGACGCCCGTTTGCGACCCAGATGGAGTCGGCCCCGGCCGCGATGTCGGTCGGAGTGGCGCCCGTCGAGAACGTCTCCACCCGAG
>JACDBD010000065.1 GCA_013695115.1 Actinomycetota bacterium
GACCGAGCTGCGGTCGGCGAGCCCGACGCTCGCCGGTGCGTCGGTGGGGCTCATGCCGGCTCCCGGCGTGACGTGGTCGAATTCGACATGTGGGCTCACGGGAAGGTTACGACGCCGCCGGCTACGGCGACCAAGTGGCCGATCTGTACGACCGCTTGTACGGGCCGGACGAGCAGGCGGTCGCCTGCCTCACCGACCTGGCGAACGGCGGGCCGGTGCTCGAGCTCGCGATCGGAACCGGCCGGTTGGCCCTGCCGCTCGCGGCCGGGGGGCTGGAGGTGCACGGCATCGACGCGTCGGCGGCGATGGTGGCGCAACTCCGGGCGAAGCCCGGCGGCGACCGCATCCACGTCGCCATCGGTGACTTCGCCGACGTCGAGGTGGACGGCCGCTTCTCGCTGGTGTTCGTGGCGTTCAGCACCCTGTTCGCCTTGGTCTCGCCGCAGGCACAGCTGCGGTGCTTCACCAACGTCGCCGCCCACCTGACGGTCCACGGACGGTTCCTCGTCGAGGTGTTCGTTCCGGATACCTCGCGGTTCGTGCGGCGCCACCATCTCTCGATCACCAAGGTCGCGGAGGCCTCGGTTCTGGTCAACGCGAGCCGGCTTGCCTCGAATACCCAGCGGGTCGACTCGCTCATGCTGTGGGTCTCGGACGCCGGGGTACGCACGTGGCCGGTGCGTCTCCGCTACTGCTACCCGGACGAGTTGGATGCCATGGCCGCCGCCGCCGGGCTGCGCCTCGAGCACCGGTGGTGCGGATGGGCCCGCGAGCCGTTCGACGACGACTGCGCCAGACACGTCTCGGTTTACGTACGGGCGTAGACGAACCGTCGAATACGCTCGTCGCATGCCCGACCCGATGAAGCCCCGCAGCCACGAGGTCACCGACGGGATGGAGCGGGCGCCGGCCCGCGCCATGCTGCGCGCCGTCGGGATGACCGACGCCGACTGGGGCAAGGCCCAGATCGGGGTGGCCTCGAGCTGGAACGAGGTCACGCCCTGCAACATGCCACTCGACCGGCTCGCGAAGCGGGCGAAGGAGGGCGTGCGCGACGCCGGCGGGTTCCCCATCGAGTTCATGACGATCGCCATCTCCGACGGCATCTCGATGGGCCACGAGGGCATGCGCGGATCGCTGGTGAGCCGGGAGATCATCGCCGACTCGGTCGAGTGCGTGATGCACTCCGAGCGCCTCGACGGGCTCGTCACCTTCGCCGGCTGCGACAAGAGCCTCCCCGGGATGCTCATGGCCGCCGCCCGCCTCAACCTTCCGTCGGTGTTTCTCTACGGCGGTTCCATCCTCCCCGGCCAGTACAAGGACCAGGCTCTCGACATCGTGAGCGTGTTCGAGGCCGTCGGCGCCTGCGCTGCCGGCACCCTCAGCGAGAACGAGCTGGGCGAGATCGAGCGGCGCGCCTGCCCGACCGAGGGCTCGTGTGCCGGGATGTTCACCGCCAACACGATGGCGTCGATCGCCGAGGCCCTCGGCATGTGCCTGCCCGGGAGCGCGTCGCCGGCCGCGGTCGACCGCCGCCGCGACGACTTCGCCTTCGAGAGCGGCCGGGCCGTGATCGGACTGCTCGAGGCGGGCATCCGGCCCCACCAGATCATGACGAAGGACGCGTTCGAGAACGCGATCGCGGTCACCATGGCCCTCGGCGGTTCCACCAACGCGGTGCTGCATTTACTGGCGATCGCGCACGAGGCCCGGGTCGAGCTCGAGCTCGACGACTTCAACCGGATCGGCGCCCGAGTCCCCCACATCGCCGACACCAAGCCGCACGGCGCGTACCACATGTTCGACATCGACCGTATCGGCGGTGTGCCGGTGGTCCTGCGCGAGCTGCTCGCTGCCGACCTCATCCACGGAGACGCGCTCACCGTGACCGGGAAGACGATGGCCGAGAACCTGGCCGAGCTGGACCCGCCCGCACCTGACGGCGAGGTCGTGCACCCGCTCACCGACCCGATCCACGCCCAGGGTGGCATCGCGATCCTCACCGGATCACTCGCCCCGAACGGCAGCGTGGTGAAGGTGGCCGGCATCGACCAGCCCCGATTCGAAGGTACCGCCCGTGTCTTCGACGGCGAAGACGCGGCAATGGACGCCATTCTCGCCGAGAAGATCGAGCCCGGCGACGTGGTGGTCATCCGCTACGAAGGTCCCAAGGGCGGCCCGGGGATGCGCGAGATGCTCGCGGTCACCGGCGCGATGAAGGGAGTCGGGCGGGGCGCCGACGCCGCGCTCCTCACCGACGGGCGCTTTTCCGGTGGGACGCACGGGTTCTGCGTGGGCCACGTCGCGCCCGAAGCGGTGGACGGCGGCCCGATCGCGTTCGTCCGCGACGGCGACGCGATCGTCATCGACGCCACTGCCCACACGGTCGAATTGCTGGTGGAGCCGGCCGAGCTCGAGCAGCGTGAGCGCGACTGGAAGGTGCCGGAGCCCCGCTACCCGACTGGTTTCCTGGCCAAGTACGCCAAGCTCGCCCAGGGCGCCGAAACCGGCGCGATCACCAACGTATAGCGCGTCTTGCCGGAGATCATCGAGGTGGAGTCGGCGCGCCGGCTGATCGAGGCGCGCGCCCTCGATCGGAAGATCGCGTCGGTGTTCGCCCCCGACGCCTGGTACCTCAAGCGGGGCCTGACCGCGGGCGCGCTCGACGCGGCACTACCGGGACGCACGCTCACCACGGCGCGCCGCCGCGGGAAGTTGATGCTCGTCGACACCAGCGACGACGGCCCCGTCCTCGGCCTGCACCTCGGGATGAGCGGCCGCGTCCTGATCGACGACGAGGCCGCCGGTGATCCGTTGATCTACGCCAGTAACCGTGAGGTGCCGGCGTGGCACCGATTCGGCCTCGCGTTCGCCGACGGCGGATCGCTGTACCTGCGCGACCCGCGCCGGCTCGGTGCGGTCGAGCTCGATCCCGCCGAGGACCGGCTTGGCGTCGACGCCTTCGAGCTCACCCAGTCGCAGCTCAGCACGATGGTCGGCGCCAGCCGGGCGCCGGTCAAGGCCGTCCTCATGAACCAGGCTCGGGTTGCCGGTCTCGGCAACCTCCTCGTGGACGAGTCGTTGTTCCGAGCCGCCCTCGATCCGGCCCGTGCCGCCGACACCCTCGATCTGAACGACTGTCGCCGGTTGCACCGGGCGATCCAGTCCACCCTGCGCGATGCGACGCGTCACGGCGGATCGCACACCGGGCGCCTCCCGCGCGCCGCCGACGAGCCCTGCCCCAAATGCGGCGCGCCCCTGATCCGCCGGACCGTGGCCGGGCGCACGACCTACTCGTGCCCGCGCCACCAGCATTGAATACCCTGACGGCCGTGAGTCCCGTCCACTCGAAGAACCTGGGGGAACCCGAGGAGACGCAGCAGTTCCCCGGGATCACCGCCGACCTCGTCGACCTCGGTGATATCACGGTCGGGAAGTACATCGCCGAGCCCGGCTGGCGGTGGTCGACGCACGTGCGCCCGCAAGTGGGCGGCGACTGGTGCCAGGCCCGCCACGTCGGGGTCATGATCTCCGGTCGACTCGGAATACGCCTGGAGGACGGCACGACGTTCGAGCTCGGGCCCGACGACGTGTACGTCATCCCACCCGGTCACGACGGGTACACGATCGGGCACGAGCCGGTGGTCAACATCGAGTGGCAAGGCATTCGCGCATTCGGCGGATTCCGACTCGGTCACGGACGAACCCTCGCGACACTGTTGTTCACGGACATCGTCGAGTCGACCGCGGTCGCCAAGCGTCTCGGCGACGTCGCCTGGCGAACGCTGCTCTCCGGCCATTTCGAGACGGCACGGGCCCACTTCGAGCGGTACCGCGGCCGCGAGGTGAAGACGACGGGCGACGGACTGCTGGCGACCTTCGACAGCCCCGCCCAGGCGCTGCACTGCGCGGCGTCCATTCGCCGGGCGGCGAACCTGGACGATCTCCACGTGCGCGCCGGTGTCCACGTCGGCGAGGTGGAGATGGTGGCCGCCGACGTCCGGGGGGTCGCGGTCCACGAGGCGGCGCGCGTCATGGCCCAGGCCGGTGACGACGAGATCCTCGTCTCGGAGACGACCCGGGTTCTGGCGACGACCGCCGGGCTCGCGTTCGAGGACCGCGGGACCCACACCCTCAAGGGGCTCGAAGGCGAGTGGCACCTGTTCGCGTACCGCGAGGACGGTCCGACGGGGTGAGCGGCCACGGTCGGCCGGTGATCCTGGCGGTCGACGACGATCCGTCGGCGATCTCCCGGATCAGCGCCGAGTTGGAGCGGCGCTACGACCGGGACTACCACATCGTGTTCGAGACGTCCGCGCCCGACGCCCTGGCGCGACTCGAGATGATGGCCGCGGCGGGCGATCGGGTGGCGGTGGTGCTCGCCGATCAGTGGATGCCCGAGATCACCGGCGCCGGCCTGCTCGCGCGGGTGCGGGAGCTCCACCCCGACGCCAAGCGCGCCCTGCTCATCACCTGGGGCGAGTGGGGATTCCAGCCGACGGCCGAGGCGGTGCGCGGCTCCATGGCTACCGGTTGCATCGACTACTACGTGCTCAAGCCGTGGAAGTCGCCCGACGAGCTCTTCCACCGGACCATCAGCGAGTTCCTGCATGAGTGGTCGCGCACCGACGCCTCGACACCGCGGGAGCTCACCATCGTCGCCGATACCTCGTCACCGCGTGGCCACGAGCTGCGCGATCTCCTCGCCCGCAATGGTGTCCCTCACCTCTTCCTCCGCAGCGACGCACCGGAAGGCCGTGACCGCCTGCTCGAGCTCGGTCAGGAGGGGTCGACCGAACCCATCGTGATCCTCCTCGACGGCCAGGTGCTGGTCGATCCTTCGAATGCCGAGCTGGCACGCGGCTACGGCGTGCTGACCGAGTTCCACGACACCCGCGAGTTCGACGTGGTCGTGGTCGGTGCCGGGCCGCCCGGGCTCGCCGCCGCGGTGTACGCATCGTCGGAGGGGCTCAACGCCCTCGTCGTCGAGCGCGAGGCGATCGGGGGCCAGGCCGGATCGAGCTCCCGGATCCGCAACTACCTCGGCTTCGCCCGCGGGCTGAGCGGCGCCGAGCTTGCCCAGCGCGCCTACCAGCAAGCCTGGGTGTTCGGGACCACGTTCCTGATGATGCGGACCGTGACCGGTCTGCGCGCCGAAGGCGACCGCCACGTGCTGACCATCTCCGACGGCACCGAGGTCCGCGCCGGAAGTGTGATCCTCGCCGGGGGTGTGGCCTACTGCCGGCTCGGGATCCCGGGCCTCGAGCAACTGAACGGGACGGGAGTCTTCTACGGGGCATCGGTGTCACAAGCTCAGGAATTCACCGATGGGCAGGTCTACGTCATCGGCGGAGGCAACTCGGCCGGCCAGGCGGCGGTCCACCTGGGCCGGTACGCCGCCCGGGTCACACTCGTGGTGCGCGGCGCCACGCTCGCCACGAGCATGTCGCGGTACCTGCAGGACGAGATCGCGGCCGCACCCAACATCGACGTCCGCCTCTCGACCGAGGTCGTCGACGGCGGCGGGGAACGCCGGCTGGAGGCCTTGGTCCTGCGGGAGGACGCCACCGGGACGACCAGCACGGTGCCCGCCGACGCCCTCTTCGTGCTCATCGGCGCCCAGCCCCACACCGACTGGCTCCCGGTCGAGATCATGCGTGACGAGCGCGGCTTCGTCCTCACTGGCACCGACGTCGCATCAGAGTGGTCACTCGAACGCCCGCCGTTCATGTTCGAGACCAGTGTCCCCGGCGTCTTCGCGGTGGGCGATGCACGTGCCGGCTCGGTGAAGCGGGTGGCGTCGGCTGTGGGCGAGGGCTCGGTGGCCATCCAGCAGGTCCACCAGCACCTCGAGGCCAAGCG
>JACDBD010000088.1 GCA_013695115.1 Actinomycetota bacterium
GGACAGAAGGGGCGGGCATGGTCTCAGCGGAGGGGTGGGTGAGGTGCGGCGTGGCCGCGCTCGTCGTCACGGTTGGCCTCGGCGCCGCTCCGGCCGCGGCCGCGGACGGCAGCGACAGCGCTCCGAATCCGTGGGCGATCGGCGATGCGCTGGCATGGGCCAACAGCGTGAGATGGGCCGAGGCCGTCGCGAGATGGGCCGAGGCAGTCGCGGCGGCCGAGGTCGCGCACCTGGTCGCGCGGTGGGGACCGGTGCACGACTGCGAGCAGCCGGGCAACTGGTACGCGGCCGGTCCTACGAACGATGGCTACTTCGAGGGCGGGCTCGGCATTCACGTCGACCTGTACGGGTCGATCGCGGGGCACTCGGCGCTGCTCGATTCACCCCTCGACCAGATGCGGGTGGCAGAGATCGCGCTGGCTCGGGTCGGGCGCGGGGCATGGGCGTGTCCGGTGCCCTGAGCGCGACCGCGGGCACTCCAGCCCATGACCCAGACTCAACCTGTGCTCGACGCTCCCCCGCCCGCGGCGCCGCCGCCGCTGCCCAGCGAGGAGCAGCGCGCCCGGCAACTCCGCCTGATGAAGCGGCGCGCCACCGGGCTGCTCGTCGCTTCCAGCACGCTGTTCGTGCTCGTCGTCGTGCTCACCGACGGCCGGGGCTGGGCCGGCTACGGGCAGGCGCTCCTCGAAGGATCGATGGTCGGCGGCCTGGCGGACTGGTTCGCGGTCACGGCCCTGTTCCGCCATCCGCTGGGCGTGCCGATCCCCCATACCGCCGTCATCGTCGAACGCAAGAACCAGTTCGGCCGCACGCTCGGGGAATTCGTGCAGCAGAACTTCCTGTCTCCCGATGTGATCGCCGAGCGGATCCGCGCAGCCGGAGCGGTCGAACGGACTGCCGACTGGCTCTCCAACCCGGCGAACGCGCGGCTGGTCGCCGAGCACGCCGCCAACGTCGCCGTGGGGGTGGCCGACGTGCTGCGCGACGAGGACGTGCAGCGTCTCGTCGACGACGAGATCGCACGCCGGGTGGCGGCGGCGCCGATCGGGCCCCTCGCGGGGCGGGCGCTACGAGCGATGACGGACGCCGACCGTCATCACGACCTCCTCGACACGATCCTGCGCAGCGTGCAGCGAACGCTGCTCGCGAACAGGGACACGCTGCGCGAACGATTCGGGCAGGAGTCGCCGTGGTGGCTCCCCGACGCGGTCGACGACCGGATCTTCGACCGGCTCTTCGACGGCGTCTGTGCCGTCCTCGAGCGGGTGACCACCGACCCCGACGACGAGCTCCGAGCGCAGTTCGAGGACTGGCTCACCGGGCTCGCCGACCGCCTCGAGCACTCGCCCGAACTGGGCGACCGCGTCGAAGACCTCAAGCGTGAGCTCCTCGAGAATCCGGAGCTGCGCCGCTGGTCGGCCTCACTGTGGAGCGAGGCGAAGACCACCCTGCGCACCCAGGCCGGCGACCCCGACTCCGAGCTGCGCCACCGACTGGCCGAGACGATGATGTCCATCGGAGAACGACTCCGGACGGACCCGGCCCTGGCGGCGAAGGTCGAGGAGGTCCTCGAGGCGGGGGCGCGCTACGTCGCCGACCACTTCCACGACGAGATCGCCGACCTGGTCACCGGGACGATCAGCCGCTGGGACGGCACCGAGGCGTCACGCCGGCTCGAGCTGTTGCTCGGACCCGATCTCCAGTTCATCCGCATCAACGGCACCGTGGTGGGTGGCCTGGCCGCGCTCGGTATCCACGCCGTGGCCCGACAGCTGGGATAGGCGCCTGCGCCGAGAAGCGCCCACGCCCCCGAGGAGGGTGGAGACATGAGCACGCCGAGTTCCCGGTTCCCGCTCGCGGGCGCGATCGCGGTCGTCACCGGTGCGTCCTCGGGCCTCGGGCGCCGCATGGCGACCGAGCTCGCTCTTCACGGGGCGGTGGTCACCGCGGTCGCCCGCCGCCGGGAGCGCCTCGAGCAGGTCGCCGACGAGCTCCGGCGCCGATCAGCCGACTCGGGCTACGCGGTCTGCGACGTGAGTGACACCGACGGCTTCGTCGCACTGCTGCGCGAGGTGGAGGACGAACACGGGCGCATCGACGTCCTCGTCAACGACGCCGGCATCGGCGAACCCGAGGGCGAGGGCCTCGCGCCCTACCGGAAGGTGATGGAGACGAACTTCTTCGCCCCGGTCGCGGGCACGCTCGCCGTGCTGCCGGGCATGCGGGCGCGTCACCACGGTGCGGTCGTCAACGTGTCGTCGGACTCGGGACGGGCGCCCACTCCGGGCGAGGCCGCGTACTCGGCGTCGAAGGCGGCGCTCAGCGCCTTTACCGAGGCGCTCTCGTTCGAGGTCGAGCGCGACGGGGTCCACCTCCACGTCCTCTACCCCGGGTGGGTGCCGACGGAGATGACCCAACCGGAGCGAGACGCGCGGCGGCTCCCGCCCAAGCTCGTGCGCCGCACCGACGACCAGATCGCCGAGCTGCTCATCCGGGGCCTGGGCGGGCCGCGCCTCGAGCTCGACGCCACCCGGATCGCACGACTCGCCCCGGTGGGCCGGGCCCTGTTCCCGCGTACCTACCGGCGAGGCCTGCGCGCCGCGATGCCCGAGTGACGGCGGTTCCGGGTCACGCAGGTCGCGGCGTGATCACGGCCGTGTGCGTGGTCGCGGTGGTCGGATTGGCACTGACCGGGGTCACCCTCATGGTTCGAAACGTGACAAGCGAGGCCGACGCGGTCCCGGACATTCGGCGCACCGTGGACAAGTACCTGTCGGCCTGGGAACAGCGCGACGTGGCGAGAATGGCGCGGCTCGTGTCGACGCCGGACGACCTCAGGTCGACGTACGTCGAGGCCTTCGCCGGCCTCCCCGTGACCCGGGCCCGGTTCGAGGCCGGGACGGTGACGGTTACCGGTGGCCGGGCCGAGGTCCTCTTCGCCGCCCGCTTGCAGCTCGCGGGCCTGGGGCGCTGGGCCTACCGGGGCCGTCTCACCCTCGAGCACGACGGGTCACGATGGTTGGTGGCGTGGTCGCCGGCCGCGCTGCACCCGGCGCTGCGCCCGGGATTGCGCCTGGCCGAGACGAGCGAGACCCCACCCCGAGCCCCGATCCTGGGCGTCGACGGGAGTCCACTGGGCGGCCTCGGAACGCCGGCCACGGATGTGTCGGGGC
>JACDBD010000097.1 GCA_013695115.1 Actinomycetota bacterium
GCCCGCCACCGCCGCCGCGGCGGGCGCCGGTGGGATGGTGGCCGCGGCCGGCCCCCACGCATCGAGGGGAACATCGACGAAGACCGAGCCCCGATGGGGGGTGCGCGCGATTCGCAGGGCGAGGTCGAGGTCGCCGGGAATCTGCTCCGACGCGGTCAGCGTTGCGGCGTGCTTCGTCACCGAGGACACGATGGGCACGTGGTCGAGCTCTTGGAGGGAGCCCGCCCCCCACCGACCCTGCGGCGCCCGGCCTCCGATCACGAGCAGCGGTGACCCGTTCATCCACGCCGCCGTCATCGCGCTCACGCCGTTGGTCACGCCCGGCCCGGCGGTGAGAGCGGCCACGCCCGGCCGGCGCGTCACCTTCGCCCACCCCTCGGCCGCGAACGTGGCGGTCTGCTCGTGGCGGGTGTCGACCAGGCGGGTGTCGGTCTTCACACAGCCGTCGTAGAGCGGGAAGAGGTGACCCCCCGAGAGAGTGAAGACGGTGTCGACGTCGTGGCGGCGGAGGACCTCGGCGGCGAACCGCCCGCCGTCCGCTTCGAGCACGCCGTCGCTCACACGGCCTTCCTTCTTTGGTCGGCTCACTGGGCGACGGGGCCAACCCCCAAAGGGCTGGCCGGTCGCCCCCCTTCGGGACGTTCGCCTCCCGGATCGACTTCGTGGAGGAACTTGTCCAGCGCGTCGAACCACACGGTCGGGTTCTCGAACTGGGGCGAGTGGCCGGCCTCGGGCACGATCACCAACCGCGCGCCCGGGATCGTCTCCGCCATCGTCTTCGAGGCCTTCAAGAACGGCTGGTCCTGGTCGCCCACGATCACGAGCGTCGGGCACATGACCGCGGCCAACAACGCGAGCTGATCGGGCTGCCGGGCGATGTCGCGGGCGATCGCGCCCCACATGACGCTCGACAGGGCGGCCCACTTGTAGTCGACGAAGTCCTGATAGCCGGGGCGCTCGAGCAGCAGCCGCGCGTAGCTCGGCGTCTCCAGCGTGGCCGCCTCGTCGAGGAGCGGCTTGAGTGTCTCCTTGCCCTCCTCGATCGCGATGCCGGCCGCCAGGTCGATGAGATCGGGGTCGAGGCCGGGCACCGGTCCCGGCGAGGTGTCCATGAGCACGAGCGCCTGCACCCGCTCCCCGTGCGCCAGCAGCAGCCGGCGGGCGACCATCCCGCCCATCGAGTGGCCGAGCAGCCGGAAGCCGTCGATCCTGAGCGCGTCGGCCACCTGGAGGGTGTCGGCGGCCATCCGGTCGAGCGAGTACGCGGCCACGTCGTCGGGCCCGTCGCTCTCGCCGTGGCCCCGGTGGTCGAAGATGACGACGCGGTACCGGGCGGCGAGGGCGTCGACGTGGTCGGCGAAGTCCTCCTTGGCCCCGCCGAACCCATGGACGAGCAGGAGCGCCGGGCCCGCCCCCGATTCGCGCACCTCGAGGCCGATCCCGTCGTCCGCCTGTACGCGCACCTGGTCCTCCTTCGCGGCAAGCATCTCGAGCGCTCCCGGTAGGCTACGACCATGGCGGTGACCGAGACGGCCCCGGCGCGTCCCGCCCCGTGGAAGCTGTGGCTCCGCATCGCCATCAGCGTCGCGCTGCTCGCATTCCTGATTTCGAAGATCCACGTCGACACCCTGCTGCCCGAGCACCCGCGCCTCTCGACCCTGGTTTTCTTCGTCGGCGGCATCGTGATGGCCGGGGGCGGGATCGTGTTGTCGGCGTGGCGGTGGCAGCGGGCGCTGGTCGTCTTCGACGTCCACGTCCCGCTGCGCACGCTGGTGTCGCACTACTTCGCCGGTCAGTTCTTCGGCAACGTCCTGCCCTCGACCATCGGCGGTGATGTGCTGCGGGTCAGCTGGGGCGCGAAGACCACCGGTTCGAAGCGGATCTCGTTCGCGTCGGTGGTGCTCGAGCGTCTCACCGGCTTCGTCGCGCTGCCACTCCTCGCTCTGCTCGGCTTCGCCCTGCGTCCGTCGCTCCTCGAGGTCGACCATGCCTGGGTCGCGCTGCTGCTCTCGGCGGTCGCCCTCGTCATGCTGGCGGGAATCCTCTACGCCGCCGCCCACCCGCGGCTGGCAGGCCGGTTCCGCGACCACGAGAACTGGATGCGGTTCGTCGGCGCGGTGCACGTGGGGATCGACCGCCTCCGCCGCCAGCCCCGGCTCGCAGCCGGGGTCCTCGGCGCCGCGCTCCTGTACCAGGCGTCCACGGTTGCAGTCGTCTACTGCGCGGTGCGCACGCTCGGCGTCGATATCCCGACCGCGGCCGTGCTCGCGTTCGCCCCCGCGGTGGCCATGGCCCAGGTGCTGCCACTGTCGCTGAGCGGGCTGGGCGTGCGCGAGGGCATGCTCGTCATCCTGCTCAACCCGTTGGGCGTGTCGAGCGGCCGCGCTGTCGGAATCGGGCTGCTCTGGTACGCCATGATGCTGATCGTGAGCCTCTTCGGCGCACCGATGTTCGCGGTCGGCCACCGCCACCGCCGCGGCGAACCCCACCGATCGTGAGCGTCGCCGACGAGACGGCGCGCCCGGCGCGGCGCGGACTCCGTCTCCCCGGCGGCCGCGAGCTCCGCGACGGCCACCACATCTACTGGTGGGTCGAGATCA
>JACDBD010000101.1 GCA_013695115.1 Actinomycetota bacterium
GAGCGCGTACCTCGAGCGCCGCGTCGGTGAGCTCTCCGGCCGTGACCGCGCCACGCTCGAGCGGGCCGCGGCCATCCTCGAGCGTCTGCTGGAGGACCAGTGAGGCGACGGCTGCGGCGGGTGACACGCCGCACGTTCCGCTCGATGAGCGTCAGGAACTTCCGCCTCTACTTCGTCGGCCAGTTCGTGTCGGCGACCGGCACCTGGATGCAGTCGATCGCGCAGATGTGGCTGGTCCTGCAGATGACCGGCAGTGGCGTCGCGCTCGGTGTCACCACCGCGCTCCAGTTCACGCCGATGCTGCTCGCGGGCGCGTGGGGAGGGGTCGTCGCCGACCGCGTCGACAAGCGCCGGCTGTTGGTGGCGACCCAGGCCCTCAGCGCCGGGCTCGCGGTGCTCCTGGCCGCGATCACTGCGTTCGGCGTCGTCGAGCTGTGGATGATCTACGCGCTCGCCCTTCTGCTCGGTTGCGTGACCGCCCTCGACAACCCGGCGCGGCGCGCCTTCGTCGTCGAGATGGTCGGCGCCGATCACATCTCGAACGCGGTCAGCCTGAGCAGCGCCCTGTTCACCGCCGCGCGCGTCTTCGGCCCGGCTCTGGCCGGGGTCGTCATCGCGATCGCCGGGGTCTCGTGGTGCTTCCTCGCCAACGCGGGCTCGTACCTCGCGGCCATCGTCGCGTTCCTTCTCATGCGGCGCCGGGAGTTCTTCGCAGTCGACCGAGTTCCGCGCGCCCCGGGCCAGCTGCGGGCGGGCCTGCGCTACGCGTGGTCGACGCCCGCGCTGCGCCTCCCCCTGGTAATGACCGCGGTCATCGGAACGCTCGCGTTCAACGCCCAAGTGGTGCTGGCGCTGCTGGCCCGAGAGACCTTCGGCGGAGACGCGGGCACGTTCGGCGCCCTCTACGCCTTCCTGAGCATCGGGGCCGTAGTCGGTGCCCTGGTGGCCGCTCACCAGCGGGCCGCGACCCAACGATTCCTCGTGCTCGCGGCCGCCGCCTACGGCGTGTTCCTGACCGCGGCCGCGGGCGCGCCCACCCTCGGCATCGAGCTGGCAGTGCTGGTGCCGGCGGGCGCGGCCGGCGTCGCGTTCGTGGCCATGGCCAACGGGGTCCTCCAGACCCACACCGAGCCCGCGATGCGGGGCCGGGTCATGGCCCTCTTCTCGGTCGCGTTCCTCGGCAGCACCCCGATCGGGGGGCCGATCGTCGGCTGGGTGTCGCAGGTGGCCGGGCCGCGGGCGGGCCTCGCTCTGGGCGGGATCGCCACCCTCGCGGCCGCGGCGGCGGCGACGTGGGTGGTCAGGCGGCGAGCAGTCGACCGCCGGCTGCCTGAGCCGGCGTGCGCGGAAGCGGCCTGAGCCGCCCGGTCACCCCACGGTCCAGGCAACGTCGGGAGGCCAGACCGCGGCGCAGCGGGGACAGCCCCCGCCGTCGGTCAGGTTGACGGTGCCGACGAGCCGGTGGCCAGACATGCTCGCGGCCCGGACGACCTCCTCGTCGACGCCCCGCAGCATGAGCTTCGCTCGCCGGAACATCTCGAACCGGCTGTGCTCGTCGACCGTGCCCCAGCTCAGGTACAGGAACCGGTCGCCCCGCTTGCCCTGCACATCGGGGCCCCGGAAGTCGAGCCCGCCATCGTTGCGAAGGGGCTCGATCGTCAGCTCCCACGTCGCCCCGGGCGCGTCGCCGGGGACGAGCTCCACGACCTCGCGGCGCCGCTGCACCCCGACGTGCACGTTCTCGTAGAGCAGGCCGTCGGCGCGCCCGCGATCGTCGAAGGTTCGGCCCGGGAGGTCCACACCCACGATCCGGACGTCCACGAAGCCAGCCTACGGGCAACTGCTGGCCTACGATCAGAGAGGTCGCCAAGGAGGACGCATGGCCGACAAATCCCCGCACAAGGCGAACGACAAGAAGAAGGGCAAGTCGCTGCAGGAGAAGCGGATGGCCAAGAAGCAGAAGCGCTCCGAGCGCGAGGCCGCCGACCGAGCCCGCGACCGCGTCGAGGGCACCTGACGCCCTGAGGCCGGATCGGCTCTGGTCGAGCGGCTGAGCCTGGTCGGTGTGATCCTGCTCGTCGCGGGGCGGCGCTGTTCCTGATCGCGCACGCCGACCACGTGCAGCGGCTGGTGATCCTCGTCAGCGGGGCGCGCGGGCGACGCCCGTACCCGGTGAGCGGCTACAAAGTAGCCGGCACCTCAGCCCCCATTCGGCGCGCGGGCGGCGCAGACCCAACCGAGCTCGTAGGTGCTGACATCGATGGCGGTGAACCCCACCGCGGCGAGGCGCGACCCCAAGCCGTCGGGATCAATGGGGTGATAGATGTCGCCCTCGTGAAAGGCGCGTAAGTCCTCGCTGCCGACGCCGTCGGCCGCGACGAATACTCCGCCGGCGCGCAGCACCCTGACCAGCTCGGCGAAGATGCGGTTCTGCGCCTCGTCACCCGGAACGTGGTGCAGCATGTTGAACGATGCTGCGCCGGTGAACCGGCCGTCGGGCAGGTCGAGAGCGGTTGCGTCCCCTTCGACCACATCTACGTTCGTACCGGCAAGTCGCTCGGCGAGCGCGGCGGCGAGCGTCGGGTCCAGCTCCACGGCCGTCAGTCGATCGGCGCGGGTGCGCAGCACGTCGGTGGTGAAGCCCGGCCCGGGCCCGACCTCCACGACGTCGTCGCCAAGGTCCAGGTCGCGCAGCGCCGCCGGGAGGACCATCTCCTCGACGATCTGTCGCCACTCGGGGCTCGAGCAGAAGTCGAGATGCGCGGCGTTCATCGCACAAACCTAAGTCGCCGAACCCGCGACCGCGCAAGACCCGCAGGGTGCAGTTGAACCACGGTCGTGACGACGACGCGGCCGATGGCGACGATGGCGATCGCGCTCGGGGCGTTTGCGGCGTGTAGCGGGGGTGGGGCAGCAGCGGGAGCGCGGCGCCGGATAATGCCTGTGATCTCCTTACAACCGCGGAGGTCGAAGAACTCCTGGGGGAGCCCCACGAATGGGCCTGCGGAAGACACTGATCGTTCGGGAGGCACCTACTGCCGGTGGGCGTCCGAGGACAGTGGCGTCGACCTCGGCGCGTCCGACGAGGACGAACGAGAGCCGTACTACGTCAGCGTCGAAGACGAGACCGGCGCCCTCGCGGTTCAGGGCTTCGAGTCGGGCAAGACCACCCTCGACGAGGACGAGGAGGAACGGGACATCGACGTCGTGGACAACCTCGGCGACGATGCCTACTTCCGGGACCACGGCCTGAGCGTGCGGCACGGCGATCGCGTCTTCTCGACCAACGCCTCTGGAAACGACGGGCACCCACTGTCCAACCGCGACAAGCGGGAGATCGAGCGTCGGGCCGCCGACATCATCATCGGGAAGTTGGGCGAGCCTGAAAACGAATCGGTCGCGGAGAAGGCGGCGGAGTGCGCCCGCACCCGTCGCTGCTCCGGGACGCGATACCACGCCTGCGATCTGCTGGAAGAGTCGGAGGTCGCCCGCATCACGAGCTTCGCGGTGGAGAACGTCGACGGTACGGCGAGACCGGCCGGCAGCGAGACGGCCGCGGTCTGCGAGTACTACCTCGACAACCCCGATGATTCGCTCGAGACCGGCAGTCGGGCTCGCTGGCCGCGTGTACCTGAGGTTCGAGCCCGATCCCGAAGCGGCGGCCGAGGAGTATCGCCGCCTCTTGAGCGAATACCCGGAAACGCAGATGAACGGGACCCGGAGCTGGGCGACGACGCCTTCTTCGAGGAGAACTTCGGCGAGGTGTGGGTACTGAAGAACGACACCCTGCTCTCGGTCTCCTACGAGCTCGACATCGATCTTCCTCCGGAAGCACCCGCGATCTAAGCCACCGCGATCGAAATAGCCAGGCCGCCGCCGCCCGGATCTAGGGCCCACCGATACGATCCTGCCGGGATGGCCGAGCCCGAAGAGCTGGCGTTCAAGGAACCAGGCAAGCGGCGCAACCTGACGTTCGCGGTCCTGCCGATGGCGAAGCTCGAAGTCATCGCGCATCAACGCAAGGCGAGCGACTCGCACGTGAAGCGGGTCGTGGACTCCGTCGGCCGCGTCGGCTTCCTCACTCCCGTCATCGTCGTCGAGCGCGACGGCGAGGACGGGTACCTCATCATCGACGGCCAGCACCGCTTCCTCGCGGCCAAGGAACTCGGCTTGCGCAGGCTCCCGGCGGTGATCGCGCCCCGAGACATCTCCCGCCGGATGTTGACCCTCAACGTCGAGAAGGAGCCGAACATCCGCGAGCGGTCGGCGGTTGCGCTCTCCATCTACCGAGGGTTGGTCGAGGCGGAGCCGGAGATGCCCGAGGACGAGGCCGAAGTGACCGACTCGGTCCAGCAGGCGCACTACGTCACCCTCGGGCTCTCCTACGCCGCGTCGGGTCGCCTCGCGGGCAGCTTGTTCGAGCCGATCCTCCGCAAATGCGACGGGTTCATGGACGCGCGGCTGAGCGAGTCACTCCCGGTTCGAGAAGGGCGCGCCGAGCGCGTGGTCGAAGCGCACGGGCTCGTCCGAGCGGTCACCAGCCAACTGAAAGAGATGGGCGCCTGGCACGAGTTCGCCGGCGCTCAGATCATCTCGTTCGCCAACCCGTTGAAACGGGCGCGCAAGCAGCACTCTTTCGACGAGACGTTCAAGAAGCTCATCGCCAAGCTGCACACCTTGGAGGAGCAGCCCGACAAGCTGCTCCGAGGAGGCGGCTGAGGTGCTCTGGGACGACGAGCTCGAATCGCTGCGGTCACAACTCCGCGAGGAAGCGGACACGTTCATCACCTCGTTCACGTCGGAGTCCGACGACCCGAGTCTGCCGATACCGGAACGGGTCGCGAAGCAGCGCGCCGCCCACGACGAGCGCGTGCTTCGGTCGGAGATGGCAGCCGACCGGGAGATCCCCGGTCCGGTCGGTGGGTTGCGGCTGCGCACCTTCGTCCCCGATCAGGTCGACGCGGTCTTCCTCCACATCCACGGCGGCGGGTTCGCCGCCGGCTCGCCTGAGATGACCGACCTGCTCCACGAGATCCTGAGCAAGGAGCTCAACCTCGCCTTCGTGAGCGTCGACTACCGGCTCGCGCCCGAGCACCCTTACCCCGCGGGCCCGGACGACTGTGAAGCTGCGGCGCTCTGGCTGCTCGAGCACGCCGAGGCCGAGTTCGGTTCGGCCCGCTTGTTGATCGGGGGCGAGTCCGCCGGCGCGCACCTCTCGGCCTGCACCCTGCTGCGCCTGCGCGATCGCCATGACGCGGTCGACCGCATCTGCGGAGCCAACCTCGTCTTCGGCATCTACGATCTGGGCCGTACTCCGAGCCAGCGGGGCGTGCCCGAGCACCCCGACGTCCTCACCGTGGAGCAGATCCAGTACTTCGCCGAGCTGTTCACGCCGGGCAGGTCCCCTGAGGATCGGCGTGATCCCGACGTCTCGCCCCTCTACGCCGATCTGCACGACCTCCCGCCGGCGCTCTTCACCGTCGGTGCCGACGACCACCTCATCGATGACACCCTCTTCCTGGCCGCGCGCTGGGAGCTGGCCGGCAACGACGCCGAGCTCCTCGTGTACCCGGACGCGCCGCATGGTTGTATCGGCATGCCCAGCGTGTGGGAACACTGGTTCCCACGGCTCACCGGCTTCCTGCGACGCTGTATTCGCAACTAGGGCGCCGACCCGTGCGAATATTGGTGGGGACGATGTGACCCGAACCCACTTGATCATGGTGCAAGGTGTAGGGGTGGACTATGAGGGAAAGGGTCGCGGATCCTTCAGGTGGAAAGCACCCACCAAGCGAAGGCGCCCGCTAGGAGCGTGCGCGTGCCAGGAAGTCGCCTACCCGGCGGCACTAACCAGAAGGAGACAGCAGTATGACGAAGACCGAGTTGGAGCGCGCCGTCGCTGACGCGGCAGGCGTGGACAAGCGCACGGCGGCGGCGGTGCTGGACGCGCTGGAGGAAGTCGTCACGAGCAACGTTCGTAAGGGCGAGGCAGTCACCATCCGTCCTGGCTTCATCAAGGTGAGCCGTAAGGACGTGAAGGCACGTAAGGCGCGCCCGGGCACGAACCCGTTCACTGGCGAACCGACCACTTTCAAGGCGCGTCCGGCATCGAAGACGGCGAAGCTCACCGCGCTGAAAAAACTGAAGGATGGCGTTGCAGCGAAGCGGCGGTAGCTGTCCTGCGCGTCGGTGGCGCTAACCGGACTTCTCTCGAACCCGATGTCGGCCATCAGGTCCGAGCTCTGCTGGTGAGTTGAGCCGCGGATTGGAACATCCTGAGGCGGTCGAGCGCGACGATGGGGGCGTGCAGCTGCCGCGGGGGACGGTCACCTTCGAACCACTGATTCGGGCGCAATCTGGCTCGGACCAGCCCTCCGATCACAGCTGCTCAATCCGCGACGCATAACTAGCATCGCGGTCGTAACCGATGTAACGCGACCACCTCGACTTGGCACGTATGAGCATGAGCTCGGACAACCTCGCCCCGCAAGCCGCATCATCAACCGGTCGCCACCAGATGGTGGATCCCGAGCATGGCGGCACGGTCGTCGCCACCTTCGAACATCCGGCCGGTTGGCGAGCGCAAAGCCAAGTCGTATGGAACTATCAAAACGCGTCTGCGCCGGTCTGGCTCTACGCCGCGACCTTTGATCCCAACGGCGCGGCGGCGTTGGAGTTTCTGTCCCCCGAGGCGTTCTACTGGCTGGAACCGAACTCCGGTTTCAACCCCGTCGGGCAGAGCCGGTATGGCGTGGTGTGCATGCCGCCGATGCCGGCAGCCGACGCCATGACACGTTTGGTCATCCCGAAGTATCGCGGCACAAAGGAACACCTACGGGTCACCACCGTTGCGCCGATGCCGAACCTACCGCAGCTGCTGAACGATCAGTCTCTGATGCAATCGCCGAACGAGTGCGTCGCGGTGGGCTTGGGATACGAAGAGAATGGCCGCGCACTCGACGAAGAATGGTACGGCGTGAAGACCCAACAACAGGCTGGCGGGGGCTCGAGCACACAGATCAACTGGGGCTTTGGGCGGTTGCTTTGCTTTCGGGCCGCCTGTGGCGAGCTCGAAGCTGCGCGCCCGACGTTCTGGCAGATCGCCCGCTCGGCGCAACCCAACCCGGAGTGGCAGGCCCTGTTCAACGCTGTCGTACAGCAGCT
>JACDBD010000129.1 GCA_013695115.1 Actinomycetota bacterium
GCGGTACCCGGCGAGCTCGAGGTTCATCTGGATCAGCTCGCGAATGTCGGGTTCGTCGTCGCCGACGAGAACCAGAGCCATCCCTACCCGTTCATCGTCACGGCTGGTCGCGGCGGCCGCGGCGGGCCAGCTCGACCACCGCGGCCTGCTGGACCCGTCGGCGCTGCTCGGGCTCTGTCGGGGCGCCCGGGCCGATGGCGTCGGCGACCATGTCCGGGAGCTTGGTCGAATGGCTTGGTGATGCAGCGGAGCGCTGCCGCCCCGCAGGCGGTTCTGGCATCGGGGGACTCCCGCTCCACCGCCGCCAGCGCCTGCTTTCCGTCCACCGCGGTGATGACTCGGTACCCGACCATCTCCAGGTTCAGCTGGATCAACTCACGGATGTCGGGCTCGTCGTCGACGACCAGCACGAGCGGCACGGTTTGAGGCTACCGGCAGGGGTGCCATCCCGCGACGTGTCTCGTAAGTCGCGCGGGAGCGGCGAGGCGGCCCGGAGGGCGCGGCCGGCCAGCCCTATCGAGGATGGCCCGGCCGCCGAGCGAGCGCGACCAGGGAGGGAGGCTACTGATTGCTCGCGACTCCCGCGCCCACCCGCGCCAGCCAGTGCTCGGGGTCGGTCAGCTCCTCCGCGGTCGGCAACGACTCCAGACCGCGCCAGGCGGCATCGATCGCCCGGGGCCCGCCGGCGCGCTCGACCCCGGCCACGAACGCCTCCCCGATCTCGTACTGGCGCATCTTTGACTCGAGCCCCAGCAGCTTGTGCAGCACTCCCGCCACGCCGCGGGCGCGCCGGCGCGCCTGCAGGATCCGCGCCATGCGCTCCTGGCCACCCACGTGCTCGCGCCCCAACTCGTTCATGACGGCGTTGCCGTGTCCTTCGAGCAGCGACATGAGCGACTGCACTTCGGCCAGCACACCTCGCTGCTCGGTCGAGGCGAGCAGCCCGACCAGTCCGCCCTCGTCGAGCGGGTTGCGGCCGCGGCGGATCTCGTCGGCGGCGCGCATCACTGCTTGCATGAGGCGTCGGGGATCAGGGTCGACCATTGTGAGCGACCGTTCCACCAGCGAGAGGAAGTGGCCTTTGAGCCAGGGCACGCCGGTGAACTGGGCCCGGTGCGTCACCTCGTGCAGGGCGATCCAGCGCCGGAAGTCGCGCGGCGGGAACGCGTAGCGCTTCTCGAGCACGAGGACGTTCGAGCCCACGTAGTAGACCGCGTCGCCGTCGCTCGGCGCCGCCTTCGCGTCATCCTCGCCGTCGGGGACGAGGAGGTCGTACTGGCCGAGCACGCGCTGGGCGAGGTACCCGAGCAGCACCCCCATCTCGGTGCCGGCGATGCGGCGGCCCACCGGTGCGATCGGGCTCTTGCCCATGCGTTCGCCGATGCGCGCGGTCAGCGGGGCCAGCATGCGCTGCATCGACGCGACGTTGGCGCTCACCCAGCCGCGGCGGTCGAGCACCTCGGCGCGGGCGGGCCCGGGCGCGCGCAGTCCGGTGTGGGCGGCGACGAGCTCCTCGGCCTCGGTCGTGACCGCGTCGAAGTCGGGACGCAGCGATCGGCTCAGGTACGACGACGCCAGCGGCTCGCGGCCGGCGAAGCGACGGGCGACGCGCTCGGCGAGGGCCCAGTCGACCGGGTCGGGACGCTCGGTGGCCGGCTCCGCCACCGCTACCGGCCCCGGTACTTCGGCCGGAGCACGCGGACGTAGTAGCCGAGGGCGAGGAAGGCGATCAGCCCGATCGTGCCCAACACCAGGATGGGCGCGATCCAGTAGAACCAGAACTTCTGCGATTCCTTCGCCAGCACCTCGATCACAGGGTCTCCGGGGGATCTTCGGGAAGGGGCTCGCCGAGTGCGGCGGCGATGCGGCGCCGGAGCTCCGGCGGCACCTCGTCGCGGCACTTCGACGCGATCACCTGGCGCAACTCGATCTCGAAGTCGAAGCCCTCCGCACATGGGGGACACTCGTCGAGGTGGCGGGCGATGGCCCGCCGGCGCCAAATCGTCAGCTCCCCGTCGAGGTAGTGGTAGATCCGATGGATCGCCTTATCGCAGTCCATCTCTCTCTCATCCCCCCGCTTGCGGTGCCGGCTCGGGGCGCGCTGGCTCGGGGCGGAGGCCCCGTTCCCCCGCAAACTCCCACAACGACTTCTGGAGCTGCTTTCTTCCTCGGTGCAGCCGGCTCATGACCGTCCCGATGGGGACGTCCATGATCTCGGCGATCTCCTTGTAGGAGAAGCCCTCCACGTCGGCCAGCAACACGGCCATGCGGAACTGCTCGGGGAGGGCTTCGAGCGCCTCCTTCACCGCCTCGTCGGGGATCGATTCGAGCACCTCCGACTCGGGGGTGCGGTTGGCCTCGGCCGCCTCCAGGCCGCCGAGGCGCCGGAAGAGGTAGAAGTCCTCGGTGTCGTCGAGGTCGGTCTGCTCGGGACGGCGCTTCTTGGCCCGGTAGGTGTTGATGAAGGTGTTGGTCAGGATCTTGTACAGCCATGCCTTGAGGTTGGTGCCCTCGCGGAAACCCCCGAAGCCGCGGTAGGCGCGCAGGTAGGTCTCCTGCACGAGGTCCTCGGCGTCGGCAGGGTTCCGCGTCATCCTGAGCGCGGCTGAGTACAGCGCCGACATGTACGGCATCGCGAGGTCGGCGAACTGCTCCTGGTCTGCCATCGAGCCCAGAGTAGCTAGCTCGGGATCACCCGCCAGATCTGGCCGTTGGCGCCGCTAGCGTCGGTCGTGACGTAGAGGTTGCCGTCGGGTCCCTGCACCACGCTCCGCAACCGAATGCCGTCCTGCAACACGTCGACGAAGCCCGTCGTCGAAGTACCGGCCGAGTCGAGGAAGAGGACGCGGACCCGCATGTCCTTCAAGATCGCCATGGCCAACGCGCCGTCCCATGTCCCCCACTGCGGTCCCGACAGGAACGTGCCCCCCGACGGCGCGATCGTCGGGCACCCCGAGCTCCAGACCGCCCCGATCGCACCGGGGAACTGGGCGAAGTCCGTCATCGGAACGCCTTCCTCGTAGTCGGGCAAGCCGTCGTCGTCCCCGTCCCATCCGTAGTGGCCCCCCGAAACGAGCCGGTTCGCCTCGTCGTCACAACCGGTCCCGTGCTCGATGCTGTACGCCTGGCCGCTACCGGGCTGGAACGCGATGCCCTGGACGTTGCGGTGTCCGAGGGTGTAGATGCGATCGTCACCGGCGACACCGATGAACGGGTTCCCCGAGGCGGCGGCGCCGTTGGCCTGGACACGCAGGACTTTTCCGCCCAGCGAGTTGACGTCAGTCGGGACGATACCGGTCGCCGCGTCGCCCGTCGTGATCCAGAGGTTCCCGTCCGGACCGAACCGAGGCCGGCAGCCGGAGTGGCGACCGGTCGTCCAGGGCATGCCGGTGACAATCGGCGTTTGTACCGACAGCGCCGCGTTCTCCGGGTAGGTGAGGTCGACGGTGAACCGGGCGACCCGCACATCGTTGTCGAGGTCGCTCACCGTGCCGTTCGTCGACGCGTAACAGACGTAGATGAAGTTGCTGCCCGCGCCGTAGGCCGGGTCGATCGCTAGACCGAGCAGCCCGCCTTCGTTGGCGTTCTTCACATCGGGGACGCTGCCGAGCTGCCGCTTGACCCCCCCGAGGAACGCGCTGATCGCACCGCCCTTCTCGGTGAAGAGCATCGTTCCGTCGTCGGGGGTGAACGCGAGGTCCCACGGTTGGCCGAGGTTCTGGAGCAGGACCGTCTTCGTGAGTGTGGGCGCTGCGGTCGGCGGCGGGTCCGCCGGAGGCGCAGGCGGCTTGACCGGGCGGCAGGCGGCGAGGAGCGCCAGCGCCACCGTCCCTACGACAAGGCTCGCTCCCCGGTGCTCCATGCGCGCTCCTGGCGTCAGCTGTCCTCTTTGGTCGAAGGGTGCGCCGGAACTGTATGCCCGGGAGGTGACGGAGAGCGCGGGCGGCCACCCGCCGTCTGATCAGCGGGGGGGACGGGGGGTATCGCGCGCGGCGGCCGGGGACAGACGCACGCCCAGGATCGATCCGGTGGATGCAGCGGGCGGATCGCCTACATGCGGGTCGTGCGGTGGCAGCCGTTGCGGCACCAGGCGAGCTCGATCGTGCCGATGCCGTGCGCGTTGCCGGACTCGTCCTCGATCACTCGAGCCTGCAACGTCGCCCCGTTCTCACCGCAGTGCGGGCAGCGCTCGTTACGCCGGATCTCTCGCCTCGACGTCGCGATGTCGTGATCGTGCATCTGCCCCCGTCCGCCCTCGGCAACAGTTCTCCGTGGCGATCCAACCCGGCGCGGGTGGCGCCGTACTCGTTCGCGCCGAGCGTATTCGGCGTGGGAGCGGTAGCCGCGGACCCATGGAGACGAGAAAGCGGCCCGGCTCCGGGTGCAGAGCCCGACGCCGTCGCCTCTCGGCGAGGTGGAGGAGCCGGGGAGGGGACTCGAACCCCTGGCCTGCTCATTACGAGTGAGCTGCTCTGCCGACTGAGCTACCCCGGCGGGAACGCTCAGGCTACAAGGGGGGCTTCACCGCCAACCCGGGAAGATGGAGCAGGAGCCGCTCGAGCAGCAGGCCCTCGTTGGGATTGAACTCGCCCAGCGCGTCGCGCCCGGCACGACACGCCCGCAGCGCGCGGTCGCACCCTCGCGGCCCGGCGTTGAGCGTCGGGCGGTCGGTGTTGAGCGCGGGGGCGTCGGGACCGGCGAGCGCGTCGCGATACACGGTCTCGAGCGCGGTGATTCCCTCGACCAGCGCCTCGAGGCGGGCGCGGCGGTGCTCGCGCTTCTGGCGCTCGGCGAGCCGCTTCTTGAGGGCGGTGGCGGTCCGGTCGGGGTAGCCGGCGCTCTCCAGCTCTTCGGTGAGCTCCTCGATCTCCTGCCCGTGCGCGGCCTCCAGTTCGGCGACGGTGGCGGCGATCGCCTCGTCGAGGCGTTCGAGCTGCTCGGCGACGGCGGCACCGGTGCCGTCGACATTTGCGGCCGCGTCCACGAACGCCTCGCGCAGA
>JACDBD010000244.1 GCA_013695115.1 Actinomycetota bacterium
TCGGAAGCTACGTCGCGGTACCGGTCCTGCGCCGAGCGCGACTCGACCGCCTGCGGCTGCTGGCCGCGATCGAGGTCTGGGTCGCGCTGGCTGCGCTCGCCTCGTTCCGCCTCGCCGCGGTCGTCAATATCGCGGTTGGGTTGGTCGCGCTGGCCTGCTCCCGGTCGTGGGAGCGAGCCGACGCCGAGGTCGCGCCGGTCCCGACCACGGCCGACACCGCCGCAGGCGGCGCAGACAAAGCCGCCGACGGCGCCAACGAGGCGACCGACGGCCAGCGCAAGCTCGTGCTCGCCGTGTTCGGCCTCTCGGGGTTCGTGACGCTCGCCCTCGAAGTCGTCTGGTTCCGGGTGCTCGTCCTCTACCTGGAGAGCAACACCTACGCGTTCACAATCATGCTCGCCACCGTGCTCGTGGGCATCGCCGTCGGAAGCTACGTCGCGGTACCGGTCCTGCGCCGAGCGCGACTCGACCGCCTGCGGCTGCTGGCCGCGATCGAGGTCTGGGTCGCGCTGGCTGCGCTCGCCTCGTTCTGGCTCCTCGCGCGATCGTACGGGCTCGCCGACCGCGCCCGGGACCTGGTCGACGCGGCCGAGGGCAACCTGCGGTTCATGCTCGTGACCAGCGCGTTGGCCATCCTCCCGACCACGCTCCTCATGGGTTTGGCGTTCCCGGTCGCGCTGCGGGTGTTCGCCGGCCGCCCCGACCACGCCGACGACGACACCGGCGCCCGCGTCGGCTTGTTCTACGGCGTGAACGTCGCCGGCGGGATCGCGGGATCGCTCGTCGCCGGATTCGCCCTCGTCCCCGTCCTCGGCGCCCGCCGCAGTCTCGTCGTGCTGGCGACACTCCTCGTCGCGTCGGGGATCGCGCTGGCATGGGTCGCGGCCGCGCCCCGGCTGCGGTGGGCGGTGACGGGCGGCGCCGCCGCGGTGTTCGTTCTCGGGGCCGCACTCGCGGTCCCCGATCCCTACGAAGCGGCCCTGGACCACCGCTACCCGGATGATCGATTCCTGTGGTTCGAGGAGGGCGCGCAGACGACGGTAGCCATCGCCGAGCAACCCGACGGAACGCGCGCCTTGTACCTGGACGGCCTGCACCAAGCCAACGACAACCCCGACACGGTGCGCTACCAGAGCCTGGTCGGCCGCCTCCCGATGACGCTGCACCCCGATCCCGAGCGCGCCCTCGTGATCGGGCTCGGGGGTGGCGCAACGGCCGGCGCCGTCAGCGCCTTTCCCGGGGTGGAGGTCGACGTCGTCGAGGTGGCGCGGGAGGTGGTGGAGGGCGCCGAGTTCTTCGATGCGGTCAACTTCGGGGTGGTCGACCGCGCGAACGTCGACATCCGGGTCGACGACGGGCGCAACTACCTGCTCACCACCGACGAGCGCTACGACGTGATCACGGCCGACATCATCCTCCCCGAGCACGCCGGCGCGGGGAAGCTCTGGTCGGTCGAGTACTGGGAGCTGACGCGCGACGCGCTCGCCGATGGCGGGATCATGCTCCAGTGGGTGACCGCGCACCGTTCGACCGCCGAGTACCAGATGATCCTTCGCAGCTTCCTGCGGGTGTACCCGCACGCCACCCTGTGGGCGGACGGGAGCATGCTGGTCGGGACGAAGGAGCCGCTGCGGCTCGACCGCGCCGATCTCGAGGCCAAGCTCGCCGATCCCGACATCGCCGAGCTGCTCGCCGACGCCGGCTTCACCGACGTCGATGCGCTCCTCGCCCGGTACACCAACGGGCCGGCGGAAATCCGCGCCTTCGTGGGCGACGGCCCGCTGCTGACCGACGATCATCCCCGCCTCGAGTACTTCCGCAGCCTCGATGTCGGGCCCAGCCCCGCCGATCTGTCGGGAATCGTCGGCGGCGACGTTCGCGAGGTGTTGCGCGAGTAGGCGCGCGTGGGGCTTTGCCTGCGTGTCAGCCTCGGGTCACCTTCCGTTCACATGCGATCGGTACCGTTCGATAGGTGAACGACTGGATGCGGCGGCTGGCGGCGCATTACAGCCGCTACCGCGCCGAGTACCCCGAGGACCGGCTCCTCGTCGTCTTCGACATCGACGGGACGATCCTCGACATGCGCCACATGATCCGGCACGTCCTCTTGTCGTTCGACCGCGTCCATGGCACCGACTCGTTCCACGGCCTCGAGGTCGCCGATCTCAGCGTCCACGAGAACCAGGTGGAGACGTGGCTGGCCGAGCGGGGCCTGCCCGCGGGCGTGCGGGCGCGGGTCCATGACTGGTACCTCGAGCAGCGTTGGCAGCCCGAGGCCGTGCTCGCCGCCCACCGCCCCTACCAGGGCGTCCTCGACGTCATCCGCTGGTTCCAGATCCAGCCCGACACCTACGTCGGGCTCAACACCGGCCGGCCCGAGTCGCTGCGGGACGAGACCCTGCGGTCCCTCAACGCCCTCGGGTCGGAGTACCGGGTCGAGTTCACCTCCGGCCTGCTGCACATGAACCCGTGCGGCTGGGAGGAGGGCGTGGCCGCGGCCAAGGTCGCGGCGCTCACGACGTTCCGCCGGGACGGCTTCCGGGTCGTCGCCGTCGTCGACAACGAGCCCGACAACATCCAGGCCATGGCCGACGCCGACGAAGCCGGCGAGATCCTGTTCCTGCACGCCCGCACCCTTTACGAGTCGAAGCGCACGCCGACTCCCCGCACGGTGCACGGCGAGACGTACGACATCACCGCGCTCATGTCGGAGCAGGAGCTGCCCCAGCACGTCCAGCTCGTGTGGCACGGCGTGAACGACGAGTGGAACCTGCGTCAGTTCCTCGCATCACCGGTGATGTGGGGCGAGTGCGACGTGCGCACCGACCCGCTCGGCCGGCTGGTGCTGCGCCACGACTCGTTCGAGGACACGCCGTGGACGCCCGAGGAGCGGCTGACGCCACTCGTTGACCTGATCGACGCGTTCGCTCGGAACGGACGGGGCCTGAAGCTCGACCTCAAACAGGCCAGTGAAGAGCTCGGTCAGCGGGTGCTCGACCTCGTCGCCGGCCGCCTCGCCGACGAGCGGCTGTGGTTCAACGGCACGGTGGAGTCGCTGGGCGAAGCCGGGTACCGGCGCCTGGCGGTGGCCCGCCCCGGCGCCGTCCTGCAGTGCCCCATCGACTTCCTCGCCCCCCTGGTGTTCAGCGCGCCAAACCGGGCCCGGGACCTGCTCGAGATGCTGCGCGACTGGGGGATCAACCGCTTCTCGGTCGCGTGGGGGAGCCTGCACACCCGCCGGCTGTTCGACCGCCTCGACGAGTGGGGCTACGACGTCAACATCTACGCCGTGCCCGACCTGGAGGCGTTCCTCCAGGCGGCCCTGCTCCTGCCCCGCTCGCTGACCGCCGACTTCAACTTCCCTCAATGGCAGTACTTCGGCCGCGGGTCAGGTGAGGGGCGCGCCTACCACCGCTATCAAGTGGCCTGAGACGGCGCTGCCGCTTCCGGCTCCTCGTACCCGAGGTCCCACTCAAGGATGAGCCGTTCCCGCTCGGCGTCGCGGGCCACCCGCTCGCGGTTGCGGCGGAACTGCGGGTCGTGGGGCGGCAGGAGCTGGAGCCGGGCCAGGGCGCGCTGGCGGAAGTCGTCGATGAGACGCCCGTCACCGAAGACCCCGTGCACCTCCCAGTGGGGCGCGACCGGGCCGAGGTACACGACCTTCACGTGCCCCTGGGGCGGAAGCTGTTCTTCGAGCTCTTCGGGTTGCCGGGCCATGAAGGGTCCAGGCTACCCGGCCCATCTGGAAGGACAGGCAGCGCCGGAGAGGTTCCGGACGATTGTGCAAAGCTCGGGAACCTCAGGACACATCCGCTGCGTTGAAACCTGAGAAGGCGCTGAATCTCATGGACCTCCCCCTCCCTCTCCCACTACCGCCGGACCACCAGGAGCACAAGTGGATGCTCCGGGCCCTCTGCCGCAAGCGCGCGCCGGAGGTTTTCTTCCCGTCCGACGGCGTGGGGGTCGAGCGGGCCCGCAAGGTCTGCGCCGAGTGCCCGGTGAAGGACGAGTGCCTCGAGTACGCCCTCACCTACCGGATCGACCACGGCGTCTGGGGCGGGGCCTCCGAGCGGGAGCGCCGCCGCATCCTGCGGGCCCGGCGCCTCGCCGCCGCCCGCCGCTGACCTTCCTGGTCGCACTCGCTTCGCTCGCCGCTCCCGCGCAATCCCGGCAGTCCGGGGGCGGGGGAACCCCGCCCCCTCGCCCGTGATGGCAGGCCTTCCAGCTACCAGTCGAACGGCTCCAGCAGCGCGTCTACGACCCGCTCGACCGGATTGCGGTCGTCATCGCCCCGGAAGCCGCTGCGCTCGCCCCTGACC
>JACDBD010000162.1 GCA_013695115.1 Actinomycetota bacterium
ATCAAGCGACGCTGGCGGCTCTCGTCCGCCCGCCGGCACGACGGCGCCGCTGACCGGGACCGGGGCGCGGCCGACGGCGGGGCCACCAACGTCGGGCGGCTCCGCGGACGCCCGGATCGCGCGCGAAGTCGGTAATGAGGTCGTTGACCTCGTCGGGCCGCTCGAACATGAGCATGTGGCCGGCGCTCTTGAACACCTCGAGGCGTGCGCCCGGGACGAGCTCGGCGATGCGACGCGACTCCGACGGCGGCGCGATGAGGTCGGCGCTCCCCGACATGACCAGGGTCGGGAGGGCGATGTTGGGCAGTTCTTCGGTCAGATCGAGACCGAGCAGCGCGCTGATCGCGGGGCTGCTCTGGGCACGGTGGCACGACGCGATCATCTGCCGGTTGAGCTCGACGTGGCTGGGCTGCGGATCGCGCCCGAACCCGATGCGGGCGAGGAGAAACCCGAAGTTGGGCTGGGTGAAGAGCCCGCCGGCGTCGAGCCGGCCCTCGGCGACCCGTTCGATCGCACAGCGCAGCCGCCGGGAGCCGCTGATGTGCGTCTTGGCCAGCGTCGACATCAGCACGAGCCCGCGCACCCGCTTGGCCGCGAACTTGGGGTGGTTGATGGCGAGCGCCTGGGCGGCGACGCCACCCATCGAGTGGCCGACGACCGTCACGTCCCGCAGGTCGAGTGCCTCGATGACCGCCTTGATGTCCTCACCCAGGTTCTCGACCGAGTGGCCCGAGGTGCCGCACTCGGATTCGCCGTGGCCGCGGGAATCGAAGGCCACGACCCGCAGCCCCCGCTCGGGCAGCTCCTCGAACTGCTTGAACCACAGCCGCACGTTCAGGGTGACGCCGTGCGCGAACAGCACGACCGGCCCCTCGCCCCGGCTGATCGTGTAGATGCTGCCGCCGTCGTGGCTCGGGATCCGACGGGCGGAGTCGTTCGGCGGCGTGAGCTCGCGCCCGGCGTCGGGGTCGGGCTTACGCCGGACGCCCGCGACGACGGCCCGCTCGGCCGCGTACGCGGCTCCGGCGACGCCGCCGGCGATCCCGGCGCCCCGCAGGGCCCGCTGCCACCACGGCCGCGTGCTCACGTGTACCGCCGCGGCACGCGCGGGCCGATGTTGCACACGATCTCGTAGGCGATCGTGCCCATGCGGTCACCCCACTCGGCCGCGGTGACCTCCTCGTCACCCTGCCGTCCGATCAAGACCACCTCGTCACCCACGTCCACCTCGTCGTCGCCGACGTCCACCATCAGCTGGTCCATGGTCACCGTGCCGGCCAGGGGCCGCCGGCGCCCACCCACCAGCACTTCGCCGCCGGCCGCGGCGAGGCCCCGCGGGACCCCGTCGGCGTAGCCGACCGGGACCGTCGCGACTCGTCCGGGCCGGTCCATGGAATAGCGCAGCCCGTACGAGAGGCGGGAACCGGCGGGCAGCTCCTTGACATGGGTCACATGGGAGCGGAAGGCCAACGCGGGGCGCAGAGTCACCCGTCCGGCGAGTGCGGAGGACGGCGGGGTGCCGTAGGTGGCGATCCCGGCGCGCGCCAGGTCGTAGCGGGCCTCGGGGAACGCGAGCAGGCCGGCCGAGTTGGCCGCGTGCACCAGCGGCGGGCGGAGGCCGTGGGCGTCGAGATCGGCGAGCACGCGCTCGAATCGGGCGATCTGCTCGGCCGTGTAAGGGTTGTCGGGCTCATCGGCGACCGCGAAGTGCGTGCACACGCCCTCGAGGCGGAGCTCGTCCCGCGCCGCGATTGCCTCGGCCCGGGCCAGCGCGTCGGCGGGGAGGCAGCCGACGCGGTGCATGCCGGTGTCGACCTTCAGGTGCACGGGCAGCGGCTCGTCGCGCGCGTCGGCGGCGACCGCCTTGGCGAGCGCCTCGATGGCGGGGGCCGAGTAGACGATCGGCGTGAGTCGCAGCGCCACGACCTCGGCGGCGGCCGCGACCGGCGGTTCGGATAGCAGCATCACCGGGGCGTCGATCCCCGCCGACCGGAGCTCGTCGCCCTCCTCCACGAGCGCGACGCCGAGCCAGGTGGCGCCGGCGTCGAGGGCCGCGCGCGCAACCGGGACCGCGCCGTGCCCGTAGCCATCGGCCTTCACCACGGTCATGAGCGCGGCCGGGCGGGCGGCCTCGAGGAGGGCGCCCACGTTGGCACGAATCGCGTCGAGGGCAACGTCGCACCACGTGGGGCGGTGCTGGTCCATCTCAGGTCGTGGCAGCGAGATGGCGGACGAGGTCGCCCCGGGCGACGATGCCGACCAGCTTGCCGCCCTCGACCACGGGGACATGGGTGATCTCCCGATCGTGCATCAGCGTGGCCACGTGCTCGAGGGTGTCGTCGGGTGAGACGGTGGCGAACTCGGTCTCCATCGCGTCGTCGACGATCGCGCCCGCGGCCTTCTTGAGCTCGTCCTCGAACCGGTGGAGCGCCGACGGCAGCACGAAGTCGGCGCCGAGGAAGGTGATCGCGGTCGGGACGTGCACGTTGGCCTCGGAGAGTATGAGGTCCTCGTCCCGCAGGAGCCCGACGAGGTTCCCCGACGCGTCGACGACGGGCGCGGCCCCGATCCTGTCGGCCGCGAGCACGTCGGCCGCCTCCTCGACCGTCTGGTCGGGGCGCAAGGTCACCACCTTCGTGCTCATCACGTCGCGCACGGGCGTGCTGCTCGGCATCGATCAGTCCTCCGGGGCCGCGATCTCGCGCAGCGTAGGCGGGATGGCCGCGATGAGGTCCCTCGCAATCAGGCCCTCGTGCCCGGCCAGGTCACCGGCCCGCCCGTGGACCCAGGCTGCGCCCGCGGCGGCGCGAAATGCATCCGCGCCGCTGGCAACGAAGCCGCCGACGATGCCGGACAGCACGTCACCGGTGCCGGCGGTGGCGAGCCACGGCCCCCCGGTCGGGTTGATCGCGGCCCGGCCGCCCGGCTCGGCGACCACCGTTCGCGGCCCCTTGAGGAGCACGATGGCCCCCGAGCGCTCCGCCAACCCGCGGGCGGCCGCGATGCGATCGTCTCCGACGCGCGCACCGGCCAGGCGTTCGTACTCACCCTCGTGGGGCGTCACGATGGTCGCGTCGCTCCGCGCCTCGAGCGGTGACAGATCGCCCGCCATCGCGTTCAGGCCATCGGCATCCAACACGAGTGGCACCGGCGCCTTGGCCACGAGCTCGCGCACACCGGCGGCGATGCGCTCGTGGCGACCGAGACCGGGCCCGACGACCAGGGTGCGGAACCGCTCGACATGCTCGAGCGCGTCGGTGACCTCGGCCAGGTCCTTCGTGATGACCTCGCTCGGCGGGGTGGAGACCGCTCCTCCCGGCCCCGGAATGCAACACCAGACGATCCCGGCTCCGGCGCGCATGGCGGCATGGCTGACCATCAGGGCCGCCCCGGTCATGCCGGCCGATCCGCCGACGACCATCACCCCCGACTCCCACTTGTGGGCGGAGGGCCAGCGCCACGTCAACCCGTACAGGTCGTCGGGCTCGGTCACGCCGATCGTCGGTTCGCCGATGTCGATCCCGATGTCTGCAACCTCGATCCGCCCGGCGGAGAAGTCTCCGGGCGGGAAGAGCAGGCCCGGCTTCAACGCGGCGAACGTCACTGTCGTCTCGGCGCGAACCGACAAGCCCCGCATCTCACCGGTCAAGCCGTCGATTCCCGAGGGGATGTCGACGGCGACCACGGGAACTCCGGCCGCGGACAGCTGGCCGGACACCCAGTCGGCGTCTTCGGGTAGCTGACCCCGGAAGCCGGTCCCGAACATTGCGTCGACGGCCACGTCGGCCCGCTGTATCTGTCCCTGGCAGCGGTCACGGTCGAGGCCGTCCTTCAGCTCGAGCACGTCGACGTGCATGCCCCAGCCCCGCAGCACCCGGGCCGCTACCAGCCCGTCGCCGCCGTTGTTGCCCTTCCCGCACACGACGACGGCGCGCTCGCCGTAGGTGCCGCCGCAGAGCCGCCGCACCGCCCACGCCACCGCGCGCCCCGCCCGCTCCATGAGCACCTCGACCGGCGTGCCCGCCGCGACCGTGCGGCGATCGGCCTCGGCCATCTGCTCGGGCGTGAGGACGGGTTGCATCGCCGGGCCCCGGTCAGCCGAGGGCGACGGCCACCGCCATGGCCATCGAGTCGGTGTGGGTGAGCGACAGGTGCCAGCCGGTCACGCCTTGCTCCTCGGCGAGCGCGGCCGCCTTGCCCCGCAGCACCAGCTGGGGGGCGCCGCTGCGACGCCGCGCCACTTCCACATCGCGCAGCTTGAACGCGCCCAGCCCCACTCCGAGCGCCTTCATCACCGCCTCCTTGGCCGCGAACCGAACCGCCAGCCGCGGCACCGGGTCGCGGTGACGCTCGGCGTAGGCGCGCTCGTCGTCGCTGAACAGCCGCTGCCCGAGCTTCTTCCGGCGTTTCATTGCCAGCCGGAACCGATCGACCTCGACGAGGTCCGTCCCGACCCCCACGACCCGCTCCCCGACCAGGCTCGCGACCGGGATCGTCACCGGGCGCTCCAGCGGTCGGCCAGCTCCGCTACCGGCTCGGTGAGGAGGTCGACGACGTCGAAGTCGGCCAGACGGGCGTCGTCGAAGGCGGGCTCGGTCTCGGTCACCACGTCCTTCAGCGCGGCGTAGCGGCCTCGGTAACCCTGGAGCACGCCGCGGGCGGCCTCGGGCGCCAGCCGGTCGCGGAACGCCACGTGCAGCAGCGTCAGGCCGGTCGCCTGGGTCCCCTTGACCTCGGGCACGATGATCATCGTGCGCTGGTCGAAGCGGCCGCGCGCCACCGTCACCTCGCGTTCAGTGGCGACCCGGTGCTTCGTCCCTCGCAGCACCGGGCTGCGGTCGGTGCGCGACGACAGGTCGGCGGAGATGCCGCCCCGGTCAACCACGTGAATAGTGGCGTCGTCGCCGGCGAGGTGGCCCTCGATCCGGTAGCGGGTGAACCCGGTGACGTGGTCGACCGCGGGCTCGAGGTCGGCCAGCGTGCGCAGGGCCCGGTAGCTGAGGCTGTCGCGGGCGACCCCGGCCGCGAGCACCTCCTGCACCAGCGGCACCTGGAGCAGGGTCTCGTCCGAGCGGGAGATCCCGACCGTCACCGTCTTGGCCTGGTGCTTGATCGCGTCGACCGGTCGGGTCAGCTCGCCGATGCCCTGGGTGAGCGCGGCGGTGAGGTCCTCGACGACCGTGCTGGGCGTGCCGACCTTGCCGTGCTCGATCTGGTACGAGTCGAGCGCGACGCCGCCGGTGGCGTAGCGCAGCAGCGACGCCAGCCGCACCGCGGTGCTGGCCTCGAGGTGGCCGTCGTAGCCGGAGGCGCGCAGACCGTCGAAGTAGCGCCCCGCCGGTGCCTCGAGCTCGGGGCCGAGCCGCTCCAAGAGCTCGGGGGCGGGCCCGGCGCCGTCGCGCGACACCTCGGCTTCGATCGCCATACGCGCTTGCCGCAGTGGCAGTGCCGACGCGTCGATCGCCAGCGCGGCTTCGTAGCCGAACAGGTGCCCCGCGACGGTGGCGAGCACGAACCCGAGTGCGGGGTGTGCCGCGGGAACCGTGATCGTCTCGACCGCGGCCTGGAAGCGCTGCTCCCCCTCCGTTGCGATCACGAGCGGGGTCGCCCGATGGGCCCGGTAGATCTCCACCTCCTTGGCCACGTCGTCGGCGTTGGAGCCCGACAGGCCCGGGGCGCACACGAGGACCATCGGCTCGGCCGAGAGGTCGATGTGCTTCTTGTCCTCGGTCACGTCACACGAGATCGACTTGTAACAGAGCTCGGAGAGCTTGATCCGGATCTCGCTGGCGGCGATGCGGTTGGCGCCGTTGCCGACGACGGCCCAGTAGCGATGCGAGGGGGCGTGGCGCTGGGCGATCTCGGCGATCGCGGGACGGCGGTCGACGACCGCGCGCATGGCGTCGGGCAGCTCGCGCAGGCCGGTCAGCAGCTCGTGCTCGCGCTCGTCGTCGCTGGCGCCCGCCTCGCGGGCCAGCGCCAGCGCGAGGAGGAACCCAGCCGCGATCTGCGAGTAGAACGCCTTGGTCGAGGCCACGCTCATTTCGACGTCGCGTCCGTCCGACGTGAACAGCACCCCGTCCGACCGGTCGACGATGTCGCTGTTGCGCCGGTTCACGATCGACACGACCGCGGCTTTCCGCGACCGGGCGAGGTCGATGGTCCGGTTGGTGTCGGTCGTCGTCCCGCTCTGGCTGATCGCGATCACGAGCGTGTCCGACATGTCGTCGCGCAATCCGAACCCGGAGAGCTCGGTGGCGGGGAGCGCCGACACCGCGAGCGAGTCGCCCGCCGCCCTCGCGAGAGCGGCGGCCAGGCTCTGGCCGGCGATGGCGGCGGTGCCCTGGCCGATCACGACGACCCGGCAGATCGTGCCGTCGCGCAACTTGGCCGTCAGCCCTTCGGGGAGGGTCTCGGGCCCGAGCGCGACGCGCCGGACGCCGTCGTCGTCTGCGATCTTGCCCCGCAACGTCTTGCGGAACGACGCCGGCGCCTCCGAGATCTCCTTGAGCAGGAAGTGGGGGTACTCGCCCCGGTCGATGTCGCGGGTGGTGATCTCGGCCCGCTGGAGCTCCGCCGCTGCGACCGGCAACTCGGCGCCGTCGTACCCGAGCCGCTGGATGCCGTCCACCCTCCCTGCACCGCGGGCGTCGAGCACGACGATCTGGCCCCGGGTCGCGCTGGCACGGGCGGGGTCGGCGGGCGTCTCGCCGTCCATGCGCAGGTAGACGGGAGTCTCCTCGACCAAGCCGTAGGGCTCGCTCGCCGCCACGAAGCAATCCTCGGCCAGCCCGACGTACAAGGCCTGGCCGCTGCCCCGCAGCGCGAGCAGGATCCGATCGGGCTCGACCGCCGACTGGGCTGCGATCGCGACCGACCCCTCGAGCCCCGAGACCGTCGCCCGGAACGCCTCATCGAGCGCGGCGCCCGCGGCGGCGCGGCGCGAGACGAGGGTGGGGATGACCTTGGCGTCGGTCGTGATCTCGGCCGGGATGTCGAGCGCCTCGACCGCCTTGAGGTCGGCGTAGTTGTCGACGTCGCCGTTGAGCGCGGCGGTGACGTAGGGGCCGTCGCTGCGCCCCTGCTCTTCCTGGTTGAGCGGATGGGCGTTGGGCTCGGAGATGATCCCGACGCTGGCCCAACGGGTGTGCGCGAGCACGACGGCGTGCGCGTTCTCCGCGTCCAGCGCGACGTGGAGCAGAATGTCGTCGCGCATAGCGTCGCGGATCGCGGCGGTGTTGTCGCCGAGCTCGCCGATCTCGGCCGCCGCCTTGTACACGAGGCTGAGACAGCCGTCGCGACTCCGGGCCGAACGCGAGCCGAACAGTGGATCGCCGGCGCGCTCTTCGAGGAGCCGGGCGATCGCGGGGTCGCTCAGGTCGAGGCCGTGATCACGAACGAGGATGTGCAACCCGGCAGAGTCGCGGCCCCGCACCTCGAGGCGGTCCAGCGCCGACAGCGCGACCTGCACCGACGTGAACGCATCGAGCGCGGCAGGGCCGGCGTCGGGGCCGGCGAGGTCGGCGACCGCGCGGGCGTTGCGCAGTCGATCGCGTCCCACGGCCCACACCGCGTCCTTGAGCCGGACCACCGCGGCGTTCACGGCTTCCCACTCACCCGGTGCCACCGGGGCCGAGGCGGCGTCGAGCTCGGCTTCGATGCGGTCGACCGCGGGCTGGAGGGCGCCGACGTGGTGCTCGACCGCCAGGAGGCCGGCACGGTCGCCCAGCAGGCACCGAACGCCGGGGGTGCCCCGCAGCTCGGCGTCGACCGACTCGATCAGCTCGGCGGCGGCCCTCAACGAGGCGAGATCGGTACCGTCGAGCCGACGGGTGGCCTCCTCGAGCCGGGAGGCGAGGCCGGTGGCGTCGGGAACGGGACGGTCGCTGGGGCGGCGGACGACCGCAACGATTCCGCACATGGCACCAGACTACGGGCTGCGGAATGGTCCGCCGGAGGCCGAGCGGCAAAGATAGGCAGACACAAACGAAAGAGGAGAGCCATATGGCACACCCCAACGAGGACCTGGTCCGCAAGGGCTACGACGCATTCGGCAAGGGCGACATGGATACCCTCCGATCGCTCTTCGCGCCCGACGCCGTCCACAACGCGACGGGCAACAACCCGCTTTCGGGCGAGTACAAGGGCGTTGACGACATCCTCGCCTTCTACGGCAAGCTCTTCGAGCTCAGCGACGGCACCTTCACCGCCGAGCTCAAGAGCGTGAAGGTCGAGGGCGACGACAAGGTCGTGGCGACTCACCGCGACGGGGGCCAGCGCGGTGACAAGACGCTCGACCAGGACGAGACGCTCACGTTCACAATCTCGGGTGGCAAGTTTACGCGCCTCGAGGAGAAGCACTCGGACCAGGCGGCGTACGACGCTTTCTGGTCCTAGACGGGGCCGCAGGCGCGTTCGACGGCGGTGGCGAGGCGGCTCGCCACCGCCTCGGCCTGCTGCTGCGTCGGCGCCTCCACCATCACCCGCACGAGCGGTTCGGTCCCCGACGGCCGCACGACCACGCGGCCGTCGATACCAAGCTCTGATTGAGCGTCGTCGAGCGCGGCCCGAAAGTCCGGGTCGTGACCGAGAGCGCCGCGATCGGCCACCTCGACGCTGCGCAACACCTGCGGAAGCCGGGTGACGACTCCCGCGAGCTCGGAGAGCGGCCTGCCGGTGCGGGCCATGACGTCGAGCAGCAGGATCCCGGTCAGCGTGCCGTCGCCGGTGGTGGCGAGGTCGGTGAGGATCACGTGCCCCGACTGCTCGCCACCCAGAGAGAGGTCCTCGGCCTCGAGCGCGGCGAGGACGTTGCGGTCGCCGACCGGGGTCTCCAGGTACCGGATCTCGTTCTGCTCGAGGGCGCGGCGAAGCCCGAGGTTCGACATCACGGTGGCGACTACCGCGTCGCCGCGGAGCCGCCCGCGGTCGCGCAGGTCGAGCGCGAGGACCGCGAGCATCTGGTCGCCGTCGACGAGCTTGCCGCGCTCGTCGACCGCGATCACCCGATCGGCGTCGCCGTCGAAGGCGAGCCCGGCGTCCGCGCCCGCCTCCACCACCGCGGCCTGGAGCTCGGACGGGTCGGTAGAGCCGCAGCCGGCGTTGATGTTCGAGCCGTTCGGACGGACGTTGTGCACCTCGATGGCGGCACCGAGCTCCTCCAGTACGCGCGGTGCAACCTCGAACGCGGCCCCGTGGCCGCAGTCGACCGCCACCGCGAGCGAGTCGAGCCGCCGACCCTCGAGCGCTCCGACCAGATGGCCGACGTACTCCTTGATGCCACCCGAGACCTTGCGGTCGTAGCCGACTTCGGCGCCCTCGAGCCCACCGGTCGGGGCCTTCTTCGCCAACTCCCGGAGCTCGTGCTCGACCCGGCGCTCGTCGTCGTCGGGGATCTTGCGCCCGCCGGCGGAGAACAGCTTGACGCCGTTGTCGGAGAACGGGTTGTGGCTGGCCGAGATCATCACCGCCGGCGCATCGCGCCCCTGAGCCAGGTAGGCCAGGCCGGGAGTCGGGATCACGCCGGCGCGTTCGACGTCGGCGCCCTCGGCGCACAGGCCGGCGATGAGCGCGGCCTCGATCATGGGGCCGGAGCGGCGGGTGTCGCGCCCGACGAGGAAGGGCTGCTCGTTGCCGATGACCCGGGCGGCGGCGCGGCCGAGCGCGGTGACCAGCTCAGGGGTGAGGTCGCGGTTGGCGACGCCGCGGACCCCGTCGGTGCCGAACCGGAGTGTCATGTCCCCACGAAGACGACGAGTGGAATGCCCATAGGCACCCCTATTGTCGCGGCTACCGCTTCGAGTACTGCGGAGCCTTGCGGGCCTTCTTGAGGCCGTACTTCCGGCGCTCCTTCTCGCGAGCGTCCCGGGTGAGCATCCCCGCCTTCTTCAGCATGGGCCGCAGCTCGTCGTCCAGCGACACCAGGGCCCGGGCAATTCCGAGCCGCAGCGCACCCGCCTGGCCGCTGATCCCGCCGCCGTCGAGGCTGGCCTCGACGTCGTAGACATCGGCGGTCTGGGTGAGCCGCAGCGCCTCGATGGCGACGACCCGGTGGGTGAGGATGGGGAAGTAGGACTCGAACGTCCGGCCGTTGACCTTGATGACGCCGGAGCCGGGGCGCAGCCGTACGCGCGCCACCGCCTCCTTGCGGCGACCGGTCTTCTGGATCAGGGGCTTGGGCACGGAACCGTCCTACCTCTTCTTGGTCGCCAGCGGACGCGCTTGCGGCTGCTGGGCGGAATGGGGATGGGTGGGGCCGGAGTACACCTTCAGCTTCTTGATCTGCTGGCGGCCCAGGCGGGTCTTGGGGATCATGCCCCGCACCGCCCGGCGCACCACCTTCTCGGGGGAGCGGGCGAGCAGGTGCTCGAGCGACTCCGATCGCAGTCCGCCGGGATAGCCCGAGTGGCGGTAATAGACCTTGCCGGTGGCCTTGCGCTCGGTGACCTGGATCTTGGCCGCGTTGACGACGATGACGTGATCGCCGGTGTCGACGTGCGGCGCCCAGGTGGGCTTGTGCTTGCCCCGCAGCAGGTTGGCGGCCTCGGTCGCGACGCGACCCAGCACAGCGCCGTCGGCGTCGATGACGTGCCAGGCGCGCTGGATATCGGACGGCTTGGGGCTGAACGTACGCACGAAGGGTGAACTCTATATGGGAACAGCCCCGTACCGCCCCTCGAGCAGGTAGCGGGTAGGTAGCCTGCTCGGCGTGACCACCACCGAGCCGAGGGCCGCGCACAGCGTCGCCCCCGAGCGGGAAGCCGACGTCGAGAGCGCCCTCGAGATCCTCCTCGACTCGGCGCTCGACCCGATCGTCGACATGGTGCTCACCAGCCGCGACGGCGGCTACGAGGCGCTGTCGCACGACGGGCGGGTGCGCTTCCGTCGCACCGACACGGGCACCTACGAGGTGATCGAGACCGAGGGCGCCGATCCGCTCGCCGACCAGTCGACCGACAAGTTCACCCCGCTCGCCGAGGAGCGAGCGCACAAGCACCCGCACCGGCGCGACAACGCCTATCCCTTCGCGTTCGAGCAGGTGGCCCAGCTCTTCGACCACCCCGCCGCCCCCGACCTGTGTGTGATCCACTCGGCCGCCCACAACTGGGAAGACCAGGGCGGCCACCTCGGCGAGCACGGCTCACTCGATGTCGTGCAGGCGCGCGCCCCCTTCGTGATCGCGGGCAAGGGCATACGCGCCGACGGGCTCGTGCCCCGCGCCGGACGGCTCGTCGACGTCGCCCCCACCGTCGCCGAGCTGCTCGGCTGCGCGCCGGTCGCCGACGACACGTACGTCAACGGCCAGGACGGCGAGGTGCGCGCCGACGCCCTCGACCTGTCGGCGGGCAGGCCGGGCCATTTCGTCGGCTTCCTCTTCGACGGCACCAATCCCAACGTGCTCTACGCGATGGCCCAAGCGGGCGAAGCGCCCAACGTGGCTCGCCTCATCGCGATGGGGACCGCTTACGAGCACGGCGCGATGGCCGGGCTGCCGACGGTCACGCTCGCCAACCACACGTCGATCCTGACCGGCCGCCTTCCCGGTCATCACGGCATCCTCAACAACGCCTGGTACGACCGGCGCGCCGGCCGCCAGATCATCACCAACTCCCAGGCGACGTGGCCGAAGGCGATGGAGACCGTCACCGCCGGCGTCGAGTCGATCCACGACGCCGTCCATCGCACGTGGCCGGACGCGTTCACCGCATCCGTCAACGAGCCCGCCGACATCGGCGCCGACTACTCGACGTTCGACTTCTTCCGCCGAGGCGAGGTGCCGCCCATTCCCAAGAGCCCCGTGGGCATTCCGCACACCACCGAGCGGTTCGTACGCCCGTCGAAGGACTACACGTGGTCGACGATCGTCGACCACATGGGCGTCGAGCAGGCCGCGGGCATTTGGAGCGGCCACTACCGCGACGTCGACTACCCCCACCCGAAGTTCATGTGGTGCAACTTCACCCTCACCGATTCGGCCTTCCACGAGGGTGGGCCGTACTCGGAGATCGCGGCGGCAGCGGTGCGCGACTGCGACGCCCGCCTGGGCGAAGTCCTGGCCGCGGTCGAGCGGGCGGGCGTGCTCGACGACACCGCCTTCGTGCTCGTCGCCGACCACGGCATGGAGGAGAACGATCCTGCGGTCCGGGGCGACTGGGACGTCCACCTCCGCCAGGCGGGCATCCAGTTCCGCGACGAGGGCTACAGCTTCCTCTACTTCGGTGAGCAGTAGCCCGCCCGACGTCGCGCTCACGACCCTCGACGACGTCAAGGCGGCTGCGCAGATCCTCGACGGCGTCACCCGCATCACGCCGGTCCTGCGACCCGTCAACCTCTCGGCGATCGCGGGCCGGCCGCTGGTGCTCAAGTGCGAGAACCTCCAGCGGACCGGGTCGTTCAAGCTGCGGGGCGCCTACCGGCGCATCAGTGAGCTCCCGGCGGGGTCTGCCGTGGTCACGGCGAGCGCGGGGAACCACGCCCAGGGCGTGGCGCTGGCGTCGACGATGTGCAAGCTGAAGTCGACGGTGTTCATGCCGTCGACCGCGGCGCTTCCCAAGGTGCAGGCCACCCGCAACTACGGCGCCGAGGTCGTGCTCGAGGGCGCGTCGTTCGAGGACGCCGGCGCGGCCGCCCGCGCGTACGCCGAGCGCGAGTCGGCGGTGTTCGTGCCTGCCTTCGACGACCCGCTCGTCATCGCGGGCCAGGGCACGGTCGGCCTCGAGCTCGCCGAGCAGGCACCCGAGGTCGAAACCGTTGTCGTCCCGGTAGGTGGGGGCGGCCTCGCCGGCGGCATCGCCGCGGCCATGAAGGCGCTGCGGCCCGGGTGCCGGGTGGTTGGGGTCGAGCCGGCCGGCGCCGCCGACATGGAGCTCTCACTCCAGGCAGGTGAGCCGGTCGCGCTCGATCGGGTCGACACCATCGCCGACGGGATCGCGGTGAAGAAGGTCTCGGAGCTCACCCTCGCCCACGCCCGGGCGTTCGTCGACGACATCGTCACGGTCACCGACGAGGAGATCGCCCGCGCCCTCGTGCTCCTGCTCGAGCGGGCCAAGCAGGTGGTCGAGCCGGCGTCGGCTGCCGGCCTCGCCGCCGTCCTCGCCGACACGGTGGGCGGCGACGACGGCCCCGTCGGCGTGGTGCTGAGCGGCGGCAACGTCGACCCATCCCTGATCGGGCGCCTCATCGACTTCGGCCTCACCGCGGTCGGCCGGTACCTGATGCTGCGGGTGGTGCTGGACGACCGGCCGGGCGCGTTGCACAGCCTTCTCGGCGTGATCGCCGACCTCGGCCTCAACGTCGTCGAGATCGATCACCACCGCACTGGGGTCGTTCCGCTCGCGGTCGACGAGGTCGAGGTCCTGCTGGCGCTCGAGACCCGCGATCGCGCGCACCAGGAGGAGACGCGCCAGAAGATCGCCGCCGCCGGCTACCGGATCCTGGGCTGACAGACGCGCTCAGAACGCGCCGTGTTTCTCGCGTTGCGATGGTGGCTCCTGTGGCTGGAGTTTCTGTCACACCGCATCCGTACACTCCGAAGCATGAAGTTGTCGCAGCTGCGCCGGGCGATGCGCGAGTACGCGAGCGGGTTCGATCCCGCGCTGGTCTCAGCCCATGACGCGGCGACGGTGGTGGATGAGGCGTCTGCGATCGAGAAGATGGCGGCGACGGTGAAGGCGCTGGCGGCGGCGCGGGTCGCCGAGACCGAGGTGTGGCGGGCGGGCGGTGAACGCTCGGCCGCGCATGACCTGGCGCGGCGAATGGGGGCGTCGATCGCTCAGGCACAGGAGGCGCTGGGCACCGGCCGGCGGTTGCGCGACCTACCCGCGGTGGCGCAGGCAGCGCGGCGAGGCGAGCTCTCGATGCAGCAGGCGGCACTGGTCACGGATGCGGCTACCGCCGCGCCAGACGCCGAGAAGCGCCTGTTGGAGACGTCGAGGTCGGGCTCGTTCGGTGCGCTGCGCGAGGAGTGCGCTCGCACCAAAGCGAACGCCTGCGACCGCGAAGCGCGACGGCGGGCCATCCATGAGCATCGCCAGCTGCGAAGCTGGGTCGACACCGACGGCACCGGTCACCTCCACCTGCGCGACAACCCCGAGCGCGTCGCCGAGATCATGACCGGCCTCGCCCCCACCCGCGACCGGCTGTTGAAGCAGGCCCGTAAGCGCGGCCGGCGCGAGCCACTCGAGGCGTACGCCGCCGACGCCCTCCACCAGGTCATCTGCCGGCGGACCGCCAAGGCCACCGGCGCCACCAAGATGCTGGTGCGCGTCGATCTCGAGCGGCTGCTGAGTGGCGCGGCTGTGGGCGAGGGCGTCTGCGAGATCGCCGGCTACGGCCCCGTCGCCGTCTCCGCGGTTCGCGACCTGATCGAGACCGGCGACCCGTTCCTCGCCGCGGTCGTGACCAAAGGCAAGGAAGTCGTAGGCGTCGCCCACCTCGGGCGCCGCCCGACCGCCCATCAGCGCAGCGCCCTCGAGTGGCTCTATCCCACGTGTGCCGCCGAGGGCTGCAACGCGCTCACGTTCCTGGAGTTCGACCACCGCGACGACTGGGCCAAGACTCATCGCACCGTCTTCGACTTGCTCGACCGGCTGTGCTCGCACCACCACGACCTCAAGACCAGAGACAACTGGGCCCTGGTAGAAGGGCGCGGCAAACGGGCCTTCGTCGCACCCGGCGACACCCGACATCCCCGACATACCGACACGCCCGTCGCGGCGTGACCTTGCCTAGTTGACTCCGACGCCCACGGCCTTGCCGACGAGGAAGGTCGCGGTGGCCACCAGCGCGCCGATGACGGCCATGCGTATCCCGGAGCGGCCGGCGGGCCGGGCGGTGAAGACCGACAGAACCGCGCCGACGGCAAAGAGCGCCACGACCGAGAACGCGGCCGAGGTGACGGTCGCGGCGGCACCGCTACCGAAGATGAACGGCACGATCGGAAGTAGCGCACCGAGCGCGAACGCTACGAACGATGACCCCGCCGCCACCCACGGCGATCCGAGGCTGCCGGGGTCGAGGCCGAGCTCCTCCCGCGCCAGCGTGTCGAGGGCGACCTCGGGCCGGCTCATGATGTTGTCGACCAGCGCCTTCGCCTCGTCCGGGTGGATGCCCTTGGCCTGGTAGATGAGCTCGAGCTCCTCGCGCTCCTCGTCGGGGAAGGCGTTGAGCTCCTCCCGCTCGATGCGCAGCTCGTTTTCGTAGAGCTCGCGCTGCGAGCGCACCGACACCCACTCGCCCGACGCCATCGAGAACGCCCCCGCCACCAGGCCGGCGACGCCGGCGAGCAGCACGATGCCCTTGGTGGACGTTCCGCCGGCCACCCCCATGACCAGCGAGAAGTTGGAGACGAGCCCGTCGTTCACGCCGAA
>JACDBD010000177.1 GCA_013695115.1 Actinomycetota bacterium
GCCCAGCAGCGCGGCCACCGTCTCGGCCCCGCCCACGAGCGCGACGAAGCCGCCGCCCAGCGCCAGCAGCGACCCGAGTCCGCACCACCCCGCCAGCCGGTCGCGTGGGGACGGACCACCGCGGGCGAAGCCCCGGGCGTCCATCGACTCCGCCAGCCCGACCGCCCGCTCCATCCCGCTCTCCAGG
Organism: Actinomycetota bacterium; assembly: GCA_013695115.1. Classification (GTDB taxonomy): domain Bacteria; phylum Actinomycetota; class Acidimicrobiia; order IMCC26256; family JACDBD01; genus JBPCMN01. Next base: position 188 of record JACDBD010000177.1, read on the forward strand.
ATCGGCACCAGCATCCGCAGCAGCCGACCCCTCCGGACCACGCGCCCGCCGGTGCGGGCGCGGTCGGCCTCGCGCACCGAATGGATGGTGCCGATCGTGAACGGCACGAACGCCAGCGCCACGATCACCACCAGGCCGATCTCGTAGAACGCCCGCGGTGTCGCCTGCACCAGCTCGTAGTGCGACACCGTCGCGTTGAACGCGCCGAAGACGGCCATCACGCCCACGATCACGAACGCCTCGGCCGCCGCCCGCAGCACGATCGGTGCCCCGATCGGTCCGCCCACCGTGAATCCGCCCAGGATCGTGGGCAGCGTGAAGTCGGGCGTGGTGAACAGCACCGGACCGGCGCTGCCGTGGGTGGTGGCGGCGGTGAGCGCCACCCGCAGGAACGCGAACGCGACCGCCACCGTGATCAGGGTCGGGAACGCCCGAGCGAACGGGCTGTCGAGGGCGTGCACCTCGACCACGAGGGCGGCGACGCCGATCACCAGCGCGACGTAGACGGGGCTGGGCGCCAGCTGCACCGTCGCCGAGGCCGCGACCGCCCACCCCAGCCACGCGATCGAGTGCCACGACCCGTCGCGCTGGGGGCCCGTTGACGTCGTGCTGCTCACCTCACTACCGTGCGTATCTGACAGCGGTCGTGCGCAACCCGGATGTTGCGTGCGGTGCTTCCGGTCCACCGGAGGCACAGGGGAAGTCGGTGCAAGTCCGACGCTGACCCGCAACTGTAAGCGGGTGCCGGCCCTGCCGGCCCCGCGAGCCAGGATGCCTCCGCTGTCCACCGGGCCACCGGTGTCTCGCAGGAAGAGCCGCCCTCGAGGCGGCCGACAGAGGTCCTCGTGGACAGGGGCCTTGCGGAGGATCCAATGGCACGCGTTCCTCGACTCGTTGCGCTCTTCGGCGCGCTCGTTTTCGTCTCCATCATTACGACCAGCCCCGTCGCGGCTGACACCGCCGCCGGCGTCGCCTACCTACGCACCACCCAGCAGGCCAACGGCGGCTGGGATGCGAACCCGGCGTCCGAGTTCGCCACCACCGAAGCACTGCTGGCCATCGCCGAGCAGGCCCAGACCGGAGCGGCCTGGAGCACGGCCCAGGCGTTCGGGGCGGTCGACACCTTCGACTACCTGAACAACCCGGCCAACGCCGACCCGTTGACGTTCGCCGACGACGTCGCCGACGGAGCGGTGCCGGCGTCGGTCGCCGGGAAGCTCATCGTCTTGGTCGCCGCGCCGCTCGGTCTCTCGACGACCGACTTCGACCCCAAGAACGACAGCGCCGCCGCGGTGAACCTCGAGACCGCGCTGGATGCCACCGGGTGCGCCGCCAACACCGCTTCGTTCGGGCTCTTCGGTGAGACGCTCCTGGCGATGCTGGCCAAGTTCCTCGTGTGCGGCACTGCGCCGCCGGCCGCGGTCGCCGCCGTGCGCAGCGCCCAGCAGGCCGACGGCGCCTGGAACTTCACCGGCACCTCGACCCCCCAGGGCTTCGACGACATCGACACGACCTCCGCCGCGATCATGGCGCTCGTCGCCGGCGGAGCGGGCGCGACCGATCCCGATGTGGTCGAGGGCCTGGCGTTCCTGGCGTCGAAGCAAGGTGCCACGGGCGCGTGGGACGCCTTCGGTGCTCCCAGCCCCGAGTCGACGTCGCGGGCGATCCTCGCGATCACCGCCGCGGGTTACGACCCGAACTCGAGCTGCTGGCGCGACACTGTCGCGCCCGCGCTCGCGGGCACGGCGTACGCCTCTCCCGTCACCGCACTGGCAAACCTCCAGAACGCCAACGGGAGCTGGGGGACCTTCGGTCCCGACTTCGCCACCGGTCAGGCGGTCCAGGGCCTCGAACGGCAGTGGTTGCCCGTGGCTCGCGCTCCCGTGCAGACGTGC
>JACDBD010000199.1 GCA_013695115.1 Actinomycetota bacterium
CCGTCAGGCCCGCCGGCAGGTCCGCCGGCAGGGAGGAAGGGGCCGATCTCGCGCATGAAGTCGCCGGTACCGGGCTGCTCGATCTTGATGACGTCGGCGCCCTGCTCGCCCAGAAGGCCGGCGCAGAACGGCGCCGCGATCCGAGTGCCGAGATCGAGGACGCGGATGCCCTCGAGGTGGTTCATGCCCGGTCGCCGCGCTCCTGCTCGGCGAGCACGTCCTTCATCGACCCCTTCTCCTTGCGGGCCTCCATGGCGCCGAGGGCGGTGGGGGTGTTGCTGACGAACTGGTGGACCATGAAGTGGTACCGCCACGACTCCTTTTTGCCCTGGAAGTCGGTCGTGCGGTTGATGGAGTCCTTCACCGCCTGGGCGGTGATCGGCGGGACCAGCGCGACCTTGTCGGCCATTTCCCGTGCCGCCGTCGCGAGCTCACCTCGCGGCACCACCTTGTTCACGAGCCCCAGCCGTTCGGCTTCGTCGGCGGCGAGCGTCTCGGCGCAGAGCAGAAACTCCTTGGCCTTGCGGGCGCCGAGCTCCCACGGCTCGACCAGCAGCTCGACGCCGGCGCCGCTCATGCGCAGCACCGGGTTGGAGAACTTGGCGTCGTCGGCGGCGACGATGAGGTCGCACATGCATGCCAGCATGAGCCCGGCGGCCGCGCACGCCCCTTGCACGGCTGCGATCGTCGGCTTGCGGAACTCGTAGAGCCGCAGGCACTTGTCGAAGTACATGACCTGCTCGTGGTGGAGCTTGCCTTCGGGCGTGGCGCGTAGGCGGGCCCACTCGTCGCCGTCGGCCATCAGCTCCTTGAGGTCGTGGCCGGCGGAGAAGTGCTTGCCCTCGCCCGCGAGGATCACGACCCGGACGACGTCGTCGGCATCGGCGCGGTCGAGGGCGGCGTCGAGCTCGTCGATCAACTGCGAGCTCTGGGCGTTCGCGACCTCGGGGCGGTCGAGCGTGATGGTCGCGACCGGCCCGTCGACCTCGTAGCGGACAGTCCGGGATCCGGGCACGGGGCTCCCTAGCTGTCCTGCTGGAACTCGATGGTGTTCCCCGCCGGGTCGGTCACGAAGACCTGCGCGCCGCGCCCCTCGCCGATGCGGAAATAATCGACGCCCGCTTCTTCGAGGTCGGCCACCGCGGCGTCGAGGTTGTCGACCGCCAGGCAGTAGTGGTTGCCGATCGGGTCGATGCCCGTGCCCATCGGCGCGGCGTCGATCAGGTGCACCTGGCTGCCCGTCCCGGCCTCGAGCCAGCAGCCGTCGACGCCGAGGTCGGGGCGGGGCGCGACCGGCAGCCCGAGCACGTCGGTGTAGAAGCGCCGGGTGTCGTCGTGCTTGCCGGCTGTGTTCACGCTCGCGTGGTGGATGCGGGTGACTTTCATGGGATGCACGCTACCGCTTGGGTTCGCGGGGGAGGGCGAGCACACGCTCGCCGATGATGTTGCGCTGGATCTCGTTGGCGCCGGCCCAGATCGACGACGCCTGGTAATAGAGCCACGAGCGCTGCCAGCTGCCGTCACCGGGGTTGTCATCGGCGCCGCGCCACAACGGCGCGACCGGGCCGAGCACCGCCATGACCGTCTCGTGGAGGCGCTTGCTCATCTCGCTCCAATACAGCTTGAGGAGGCTGCCCTCGGGACCCGGCGCCTCGCCCCGGGCGAGCCGCGACAGCGAGCGCCAGTTGTGCAGCTGGAACAGGCGCACCTCGACGTAAGCCTGGGCGAGGCGGGGACCGAGGCGGTCGTCGTCGTAGGCGTCCGACTCGAGCGCGAGCCGCAGTAGCTCCTCGACCAGCTGGATGTGGATCACCAGCTGGCGGGGGTTGATGCCGCGCTCGTGCGAGAGGGTGGAGTTGGCCACCCGCCACCCTTCGTGCTCAGGCCCGATCAGCTGCTCCCGGGGCACGAAGACGTCGGTGAAGAACACCTCGTTGAACTCGGCCTCGTCCGTGATCTGGCGCAGCGGACGGACCTCGACCCCGGGGGCGCGCATGTCGACGACGAGGTACGAGATCCCCTGTTGCTTCGGGACGTCCGGGTTGGTGCGGGCGAGGCAGACACCCCAGTCGGCGAATTGGGCGTAGCTCGTCCACACCTTCTGGCCGTTCAGGAGCCAGCCCCCCTCGGACGGCGTCGCCCGGGTCGATACCGCCGCCAGGTCGCTGCCCGCGCCCGGTTCGCTGAACAGCTGACACCACAACTGGTCGGCCGAAAGGATGCTCGACAGCCAGCGTTGCTTCTGCTCGTCGGTGCCGTGGGCGAGCAGCGTCGGGCCGACGAGGTTGATGCCGATCCGGCCGACCAGCTCGGGGGCGCGGGCACGGGCGAGCTCCTCGGTGACGAGGAAGTGCTCGACAGGTCCCGCTCCCCGGCCGCCGTACTCTTCCGGCCACGCGACCCCGACCCAACGACCCGCGGCGAGCTTCGCCTGCCACTCGCGTCCGAACGCGACCTCCTCGGCCAGGTCGTCGAAGCGGGGAGGGAGCCCCCGCCCGTACTCCCACGGCAGGTGCGCGCGCAGCCAGGCGCGGACCTCGTCGCGCAGCGCGGCTTCCTCGACCGTGGCGGTGAGGTCCATCGCGGCGCAGGGTAGCGTCGGCGCCCGTGACCGAGACCATCGTCATCGATCGCCGCTTCTGCGGTCCCCCCGACAGCGGCAACGGCGGCTACGCCTGTGGGGCGGTGGCGGCGATGGTCGGCAACCCTGCCGTTGTGACGTTGCGGCAACCGCCCTCGCTCGACACGCCGCTCCGAGTGGAGCGGAACGGCGACGGCGTGCAGGCCTTCGACGGTGACGAGCTGGTGGCCGAGGGGTCTGCTGCCGAGCGTGTCGACCTCGAGGTCCCGACCCCGATCGCTTTCGAGGAGGCGAAGACGGCCGCCGAAGGGTCGTGGATCCGCTCGACGCCCGAACGGCACGCGTTCCCGACGTGCTTCGTGTGCGGACCGGACCGCGAGCCGGGTGACGGCCTCCGCGTCTTCGTCGGACCGGTCAGCGGACGCCCCGGCCTGCGCGCAGCGCCGTGGGTGCCCGATGCATCGATCGAGGTCGACGGCATGGTCCCGCCGGTGTTCGTCTGGTCGGTGCTCGACTGCGCCGGCGGCATCGGCGCCGATTTCTCCAAGCAGGATCCCCATGTCTTGGGACGCATGACTGCCGACGTGCAGCGTCCGGTCGCCGTAGAGGAGCGCTGTGTCGTCGTCGGCTGGCGGATCGGTGTCGACGGCCGCAAGCTCGACGCCGGTTCGGTGATCTTCGACGCCGCCGGAGACGTCATCGGCGCCGCTCGGGCGACCTGGATCCGATTGAACGCGTAGCGGTCAGCTCCGGGGTACCTCGCTCCAGGGGAGGTTCTTGTCGGTGCGGGGCTCACCCGGCAGCCCGAGCACGCGCTCACCCAGGATGTTGCGGAGGATCTCGGACGTGCCGCCCTCGATGGAGTAGGCGCGCGAGCGCAGGAACATCTTGCGGGGGTCGAGGCCGCCGGTGAGCGCCGACTCCTCCGGCCGCACCATCTCGTAGCTCGGGTACAGCAGTGCCTCGGTGCCGAGCACGTCGGCGCAGAGCTCGTAGATGTGCTTGTTGACCTCGGCGAACGAGAGCTTGGCCACGGATCCCTCGGGGCCGGCCGCGCCCGCCTTGCGGTTGGCGGTCGCCCGGGCGTTCGTGAGTCGGAGCACCTCCGCTTCGATCCAGGCCCGTGCCATCCGGTCGCGCAGCACTGGGTCGTGGCGCTCGGGGTGCTCACGCCACACCTTGAGCGCGTCGGCGATGGGCCCGGTGTCGCGCACAGCCACCGCGCCGCCGATCGTGACCCGCTCGTTCATGAGCGTCGTCAGCGATACCCGCCAGCCGTCTCCGAGATCACCGATCCGGTCGGCCTCCGGAACGCGAACGTCGGTCAGGTAGACCTCGTTGAACTCGGCCTCGCCGGTGATCTGGCGCAGCGGGCGCACGTCGACGCCGGGGGAGTGCATGTCGAGGGCGAAGTAGGTCAGGCCGCGGTGCTTGGGCGCGTCGGGGTCGGTGCGGGAGACCAGCATTCCCCGGTCGGCGGCGTGCGCCAGCGTGTTCCACACTTTCTGCCCGTTGACCACCCACTCGTCGCCGTCGCGGATCGCCCGGGTGGAGAGACCGGCGAGGTCGGAGCCGGCGCCGGGCTCGCTGAAGAGCTGGCACCAGATCTCCTCGCCCGTGAACAGCGGCCGCAGGCGGGCGCGCTTCAGCTCGTCGCTGCCGTGGGTGACGATGGTCGGAGCGGCGAGGAACATCCCGAAGCCGTTCTTGCCGACGGCCTCGTAGTCGAAGCCGGCCTCGCGGATGCGGTGGTCGACGACGCGTTGGAGCTCCGGCGCCAACCCGAGGCCGCCGAAGCCGACCGGGAACCACACCCACGCCAGCCCGAGGTCGTATTGCGCGCCGCGCAGCTCGACCGGGTCGCTCGACGTCGGGGGATGCGCGGCGAGGAGCTCGTCGACCCGCGACGTGACCCGGCCGGCACCGGCATCAACGCGCGTGGTCACGGCCATGCGTTCAGCGTAACCTCGCCCCGTGAACTTCGACTTGTCCGACGACCAGCTCGCCCTGCGCGCCGGCGCGCGCGAGCTGCTCGACGGGCTGGCTTCGACCATGCAGGTGCGTGCGGTCGTCGAGGCCGGCGGTGGCTTCGACGCCCAGCTGTGGAAGGCGATGGTCGAGCAGGGCTGGGCCGGCATCGAGCTCCCGGAGGCGGCGGGCGGGCTCGGCCTCGGCGCGGTCGAGGTAGCGGTGTTGCTCGAGGAGGTCGGGCGGCACGCCGCGCCCGCGCCGTTCCAGTCGACCGTGCTCGCACTCGGGGTGCTCTCGAGTTCGGGCCGCGCCGACGAGGTCGAACGGCTGTTGAGCGGCGAGGCGACAGGCGGCGTGGCCTGGAGCGCGCGGCCGGACGCCGTCCGCGCCGAGGGCGACGGCGCCGACTGGCAGCTCAGCGGACGACCCGACCCCACCCCGTACGCACCCTCGGCGGGGGTCGCGGTGGTCGCGGCCGAGACTCCGGACGGCTCGGGCCTGTTCGCGGTCGACCTCGACGAGATCGGCCCGCCGGCACGCGAACCGGCCATGGACCAGACCCGCGAGCTCGGCTGGCTGCACCTCGACCGTGCGCCGGCGGCACGCATCGGCGACGCCGAAGCCGTCGACGCCCTCCTCGACCGGGGCGCGGCCTACGCGTCGGCGGAGATGCTCGGCGGCGCAGGGCAGGCGATGGACATGGCGGTCGAGTACGCGAAGGAGCGGGTGCAGTTCGACCGGCCCATCGGGAGCTTCCAGGCGATCAAGCACCGTTGCGCCGACATGCTCGTCGACGTGGAGGGGATGCGCTCGAGCGCGTATTGGGCGGCGTGGTGCATCGGCGCGGGCGACGCCGACGCGTCGCTGGCGGCGTCCACCGCCAAGGTCTGGTGCTCGGACGCGTCCCGCCGCGTCATGGCCTCCGCCCTCCAGGTGCACGGCGGGATCGGCTTCACGTGGGAGCACGACCTCCACCTCTTCCTCAAGCGCGCCCAGCTCGACCAGCTGACTTTCGGCGACGCGTCGTTCCATCGGGCTCGACTCGCCGCGCTGCTGCGTCCGCGCGTCGAGGCGGGCGAGAGCGTCATCTAGGTCGCATGCGCCGCGCTTCGTTCCCCGTCGCCGCCGGTTCGGTGCTCGCGCTGGCGTTGGCCGCGTGCGGCGGAGGCGGTGGGAAACCCGAGGCCTATCCGCTCGACGACACGCTGCGGGTGAACGAGATCCAGCTGCTCAACTCGCACAACAGCTACCACCTGCGACCGACCGTGCCGCTTCCGCCGTTCATCTACGACCCGGTCGACTACACCCATCCGCCGCTCGACCAGCAGCTCGACAACGAGGGCATCCGCGGCTTCGAGCTCGACGTGTTCAACGGCCCCGACGGGCTGCCGGTCGCCCACACGCCGGTCATCGACGCCGAGACCAACTGCACTCCTTTCGAGGAGTGCCTGCGGGTGATCAAGGCGTGGTCGGACGCGCACCCGGGCCACGCGCCCCTCTTCGTGCTCGTCGAGCCGAAGAATCAGAGCATCGTCCTCGAGCCGCTGTTCCACGACTTCGACGGGCCGGCACTCCGACGCCTCGACGACGCCATCACCTCGGTGCTCCAGCCGAGCGACATCCTGACGCCCGACGAGGTCCGCGGCGACGCTCCGACGCTGCGCGACGCGGTACGCGACCGGGGCTGGCCGGCGCTCGAGTCGGCGCGGGGGAAGATCGTGCTGGTCCTGCTCAAGGGCGACCCCGAGCGGTCCCTGTACCTGGAGGGTCGCCCGTCGCTCGAGGGCGCGCCGATGTTCGTGACCGCCGAGGAGGATGCTCCGTCGGCGGCGTTCATCAAGATCGACGAGCCCGACGACCCGCGGATCCCGCGCCTCGTGCGCGAGAACTTCATCGTCCGCACCCGGGCGGATGCCGACGTGGTGGAGGCGCGCGCGAACGACGTGACCCGTCGTGACCTCGCCCTGAGCAGCGGCGCTCAGATCGTGAGCACCGACTTTCCCGTGCCCGACCCCGTGATCAGCGCTGAGTACTCGGTGCAGCTTCCCGGCGGTAAGCCGGGGCGCTGCAATCCGCTGAAGGCGCCGAAGGACTGTCGCCCGGTGGACGTCGAGAACCCCGAGCACCTGAAGAAGCGCTGAGACGCCTCTCTCCTGGTCGCACTCGCTCGCCGGCCGGGCCAATCCCCGAAGAGCTGGCCGGCCGGCGTCCTCGCCTGCGGCTCGGACCGCTCGCCGCTCCCGCACAATTCACGGGTCTCGTCGGTGGATGGCACCTCTGTCTTCGTCTGCTCGTCGGGCGAGCTCCGCCCGGTCGGGCTTGCCTGCCGCCATGACCGGGAGCGCGTCGACCTGCACCACCCGCTCGGGCGTCTTGTAGCGGGCCAGGCCCCGCTGCTCGAACCAGCGCCGGCACTCCTCGACGTCGAACGGCGCGGTGGCGACGACGAACGCGCAGACCCGCTCACCCAGCCGCTCGTCGGGATAGCCGACGGCCATGGCCTGGCGGACGGAGGGATGGGCCTCGAGCGCGCCCTCGACCTCGGCGGCGGCGATGTTCTCGCCGCCCCGGATGATGACGTCGGCGATGCGGCCGAGCACCGTGAGCCACCCTTCCCCGTCGATGGTGGCCCGGTCGCCGGTGCGGAACCAGCCGCCCCGGGCGAAGGCGGCGGCGCCGTTGTGCTCCGGGTCGGCGTAGCCCACGAACAGCTCCGGTCCCCGCACCTGCAGCTCGCCGTCGGGGGCGATGCGCAGCTCCACCTCACCGGTGGGGCGGCCATCGGTCACCCTTCCCCGCTCGGGGTCGTCGCCCGCTGCGCTGGTGGTGACGGTGGGCGCCTCGGTCGAGCCGTAGGTGCGCTTGACCCGGCACCCGAGGCGGGTCGCCGCCGTTTCCACGAACGCCGGCGTCACCCCGGCACCCCCGCACGACACCAGCCGCAACGACGCCACCGCCTCGGCGTCGAACCCCGGCGCCGCCATGAGCGAGACGAAGAAGGTGGGCGGCCCGATCATGAAGGTGATGTGCTCGCGGGCGATGACCTCGAGGGCCTCGAGGGCCCCCCAGCGCTCCATGAGCACCGTCTTCATGGGGACCACCCCGGGCAGGAGCACGCCGTTGAGCAGGCCCGAGACATGGGCCAGGGGAGCGGGCATGAGGACGGCGTCGGCGCCCGTCAGCCCGTGCACGGCGGCCATGAGCCGGGCCTTGTAGGCGAGGGCCCGGTGGGTGTGCAGCACCCCCTTGGGCTCGCCCGACGAGCCCGAGGTGAACAGCACGGCGGCCAGGTCGCTGGGCCGGGCCGCCGCGTCGGTGACCGGCTCGGCCTCGAGGAGCTCGCCGAAGTGCTCTGGCGCCGCCACCGCTCCTGGGTGCGACGCCGCCGGTTGGAGGAGGCCGGCGACGAGAAGCCGGGGTTCGAGCCGGTCGAGCAGGCGGGCCACCTCGGCGTCGCCGGCCTGGTGG
>JACDBD010000217.1 GCA_013695115.1 Actinomycetota bacterium
CGTCGGGGAACGGCTCGACCGTTGCACCCTCGCCCACTGCGAGCGTGAGCGCGGCCGCCTCGTTGTCGAAGCCCTCCCGGCACTGCACCGCCAGGCCCACGCGCGGGAGGGTGTTGCTGGCCGGCAACGTGTTGTACCCGGCGGTGCGGAGCTGGTTCGCCTTGTTCTGCGCCGCGCCCGCCGCCTGGCCGGCGTTGAGTACGAGAACCCGGACCTCCGATGGGGGACGGTCGGCCGGCGTCGAGGCCGTGGTCTCCCCGGGGGTCGACGTCGCGGGACCGCCCCCTCCGCCGTTACCATTGGCGGGGCCGGACGTGCCGTCATCGACGATCTGGAGGAGCACGATGCCGACGATCACCGCCAGACCGATGAGCCCCGCGCCGCGTGCGGCGGAGAACACGACTGATCGGCCGACATCGCGGCGGGCGACTGAAACCATGGGCATCGAACCTACTGCGGCCGCGCTGCTCATTTGGCGCGGCGCCCCTCGATGCGGACTCGGCGCCGGTGCTCACGCAGGCGGCGGACCCGCTTGACCGTCAGCGGGTCGTAGACGAGAGCGTCGGGCTCGTCGAGCAACTCGTTGAGGAGCTGGTAGTAGCGCGTCCCCGAGATTCCGACCCGCTCACGGATGGCGCGCTGCTTCGAGCCCGGCTGCCTCCACCAGGTGCGTTCGAAATCAAGGATGTCCCGGTCGCGGGGCGACAGGCCCATTGATCGTCGATCCTGGCCGCGGGAGGGACCAATAGCAAGCATTTCGCCCTGAGCCGGGTGTCGGGGTCGAACCGACGACCTCTTCTTTACAAGAGAAGCGCTCTGCCAACTGAGCTAACCCGGCGTGATCACCAGCTCACATAGTCGCGCGCCCACCGCACACCCTTCTGCTGCCCACTGGCCGTTGGGCGAAGGCGTACTTGCACTGAACGCGCTCGAACTTCCCGCGCCGTTCAACGATGAGATCGAAGGGCCAGTCCTCACCCACGGGGATTGCGGCGCGGTACCCGCGGCGGAAGGCGTCAGCGAGCACCATCGCCTCGGCGTTGTCCCTTTTCGCCTTCCGCGCTATCTCACGCTATCTAACAGCGGACCGTCCTTCTTCAGCCTACTCTTAGCTATCAGCTGCTGTACGCCGTCTCATGACCTCGTAGCAGGCGAGCGCGGCCGCGGCAGCGACGTTGAGCGATTCGATCGCGCCACGCATCGGGATGCGGGCGAGTACGTCGCAGCGCGCCCGGCTCAGCCGCGAGAGCCCGGTCCCCTCAGCACCGAGCACGAGCATCACCGGCTGGTCGGCGACCGCGAGCGCGAACAAGTCGGTGTCGCCGGCGGCGTCGAGCCCGACCGTCCACACATCGGCGCGCCGGGCACGCTCGAGCGCCGAGGGCACGCCCGACACGACCGCGACCGGTAGGTGCTCGAGCGCGCCCGCGGCCGCCTTCGTCACCGTCGGGGTGATGCGTGCCGCGCGGTGTCGGGGCACGACCAGCCCGGTCGCGCCGGCCGACTCGGCCGTCCGCGCCACCGCACCGAGGTTCTGGGGGTCGGTGACACCATCCAGCGTGACGAGGAACGCGCCCGGCTCCGCGAGCAAACGGTCGAGGTCAGCCTCGGGCAGCGGCTCGGCGGCCGCGATGATCCCCTGGGGCGCCTCGGTGTGGGCCCGACGGTCGATCTCGTCGGGCGCGACCCGGTGGACCTTCACTCCCGCGTCACGTGCGAGGTCGGCGATGTCTTCGAGGTCGCGCCCCGCCATCCAGACGGTGCGAACCCGCCGCCGGCGCGCGGTCAGTAACTCCCGCACGGCGCGGCGGCCCTCGACCTGGTCGGTGGTGCGACTCACCGGTGCCAGATCGTGCCCGTGGGCGTGTCCTCGAGCGTGATCCCCCGCTGGGCGAGCTGGTCGCGGATGCGGTCAGCCTCGGCGTAGTCGCCACGGGCGCGCGCTTCCTCGCGTTGGGCGACCAGGGCGTCGATCTCCTCGTCGCCCTCCTCGCCGTCGCCGTCGGCGAGCTCGAGCCCGAGCGCACCGGCAAGCTCGATCACGGTGGCGAGGAGGGTGGCGGCCTCGCCTCTGTCGTCGCGGTCGATGGCCGCGTTGGCCCAGCGGGCGGTGTCGAAGATCACGGCGGCGGCACCGGGAGTGCCGAAGTCGTCGTCCATGTGGGCTCGGAACGACCCGACCGCGGCGTCGTCGAGCTGGGCGCCGCTGGGATCGATCCCGGCGACGCGGGCCCGGCGGGCGAGGTTGTCCAGGCCGCGGATCGCACTGGCGGCGTCGGTGAGCTCCTTCTCACCCAGCTCCATCTGCTTGCGGTAATGCGTCTGGAGCACGGCGAGACGAATCGCCCGGGGGCCGTGGGCATCGAGGGCATCGGCGAGCGTGGTGAAGTTGCCGAGCGACTTCGCCATCTTCTCGCTGCCGACCATGACCATGCCGTTGTGGATCCAGTAGCGCGCGAACGCGTGGCCGGCGCCCTCGGCTTGGGCGCGTTCGTTCTCGTGATGCGGGAACACGAGGTCGTCTCCCCCGCCGTGCAGGTCGAAGCCGTCGCCGAGGAGTCGCAGCGACATCGCCGAGCACTCGATGTGCCAGCCCGGCCGGCCCTTGCCCCACGGCGAGTCCCACGCGGGCTCGCCCTCCTTCGCCGCCTTCCAGAGGGCGAAGTCGACCGGGCTGCGCTTGCGCTCGTCGACCTCCACCCGGCCGCCGGCGGTGCCGAGCAGGTCGGCGAGCTTGCGGTGCGAGAGCTCGCCGTAGGGGTCGTATGACTCGACGTCGAAGTACACGCCCTGACCCTCGACGACGTAGGCGTGGCCCTCGCGCACGAGGTCGCCGATGAGCTCGATCATCGGCTCGATGTACTCGGTGGCGCGGGGAAGGTGGTCGGGCCGGCCCACGTCGAGGCGGTCCATCACGTCCCAGTACGCGGCCTCGTAGCGCTGGGCGACCTCGGACTCGCTGGTGCCCTCCTTCGCGGCTCGGGCGATGATCTTGTCCTCGACGTCGGTGACGTTGCTCACGAACGTGACGTCGACGCCGCTCCACTCGACGTACCGGCGGATGACGTCGAACACCACCGCGGCGCGGCCGTGACCGACGTGCGGGACCTCGTAGACGGTCGGCCCGCAGACGTAGATCGAGAGCTTTCCCGGCTCGCGCGGGATCACCTCGACCTTCTCGCGCGAGAGAGTGTCGTGGACCCGGATCACGGTCCGTCGAATGTATAGAGGAGCGCGACCGCCCACGCCGCAATTCCCTCGGCCCGCCCGAGCGCGCCCAGGCCCTCGGGCCGCTTCGGCTTGACCGCAACCGCCGCGGGATCGAGTGGCTCGAGCGCCTGCTCGACCGACGCCACCATGTCGGGAAGGTGGGGTGCGAGCACGGGTTGCTCGGTGGCGACGACCACGTCGACGTTCTCCACCCGCCAGCCTGCGGCCGCCACCGCATCGGCGACGTCGCGCAACAGCCGCATGGACGACACGCCTCGGTAGCGCTCGTCGTCGGCTGGGAACAGGGTGCCGAGGTCGGGTAGACCGGCCGCGCCCAGCAGCGCATCGGCGATGGCGTGGGCGACCACGTCGGCGTCGGAGTGGCCCTCGAGCCCGGGGCCGGCGAGGGTGACGCCGCCGAGGACGAGCGGTCCATCCCCCCCGAACGGGTGCACGTCGAAGCCGAGACCGACCCGGGACGTCACGGCGAGCTCTGCACGAGCGCCTCGGCGATCGCCAGGTCCTCGGGTGCCGTGACCTTCAGATTGCGCGGGTCGCCCGGTACGACGACCACCGTCCCACCGGCCGCCTCGACCAGGGCGGCATCGTCGGTGGCGTCGGGCTCGGCAGCGTGGGCGCGACGCAGGGCGTCGGCTCGGAAGGCCTGCGGGGTCTGGACTGCGAACAATCCCTGGCGGGTCACGGTCTCGACGACGCGGACGCCCTCGACCCGCTTCAACGTGTCGGGGATCGGGACCGCCGGAACCGCGGCATCGGCGCCGGCTCGCACCGCGTCGATGACGGCATCGAAGATCGACTTCGAGGCGAGGGGGCGGGCGGCGTCGTGCACGACCAGAACGTCGGCGTCCTCATCGACCGCGGCGAGGCCGGCGCGGACCGAGTCGGAGCGGCGGTCGCCGCCCGGTACCGCGGTGACCCCTTCGTCGCCCTCCCACGGCATACCGGCGGGGAGGACGACCGTCACGTGGTCACACGCCGCGACCGCCATCATGACCGCCCGATCGACGACACGCGCATCACCCAGGCGTTCGAACTGCTTGGGCGAACCGAACCGCGTCGCCTGTCCCCCGGCGACGACGATGCCCCAGACGGTCACCGGGGACGCGCCTACTTCTTCTTGTGCAGCGCCTCGTCGAGCCGGGCCTCGGCGGCCTCCTCGTCGACGCCGATGGCGAAGGTCAGCTCGGAGACGAGGATCTGACGGGCCTTCGCCAGCATCCGCTTCTCGCCCGCCGACAGGCCCTTGTCGCTCTCGCGGATCGAGAGGTTCCGCACCACCTCGGCCACCTGGTAGATGTCGCCGCTCTTGAGCTTCTCGACGTGGTTCTTGAACCGTCGGGACCAGTTGGTGGGCATGCGCGCCTCCTTCTTGCGAAGGACGGCGAACACCTCCTCGACCTCCTCGTCGTTGATCACGTCGCGCAGGCCGATCTCCTCGGCGTTGTCGGCCGGCACCATGAGCGTGAGGTCGCCGTAGGCAAGGCGCAGCACGAGGTAGTCGCGCTTCTCACCGAAGACGTTCTTCTTCTCCCGCTTCTCGATCGTCGCAGCCCCGTGATGGGGGTAGACCACTTTGTCGCCGACGTCGAAAGTCATGACACTCCTCGCGAGAGGATAGAGGTGAAGCGGGAAGAACGTTCATTGTACCAAACCGAGCAGGGAGCCCGGCCCATCGGGAAACTACGCTTGGCGCGCCGTGGTCGAACGACTCCTCAACACAACCGACCTGTTCGCAGCACTTCCACCCGACGTGCTCGCAACCTTGGGCGAGCACGCCGCCGTGCACAGCTACGAGCGCAATGAGTTGCTGTTCAGCCAGGGTGAGGCGTCAAACGAGCTGTTCGTGGTGCAGACCGGTCGCATCGCGATCGCCACCAAGGCCTCCGATGGCCGCGAATCGGTGCTGGCGGTGCTCGAGGACGGTCAATTGTTCGGCGAGCTCCCGCTCTTCGACGATGCCCCCCGTAGCGCTGACGCTCGCGCACTCAGCGACTCCCAGGTCGTCGTGCTCGACTACGCGCCGGTGCGGGCGGTGCTACAGGAGCGTCCCGAGCTGCTGTGGATCGCGGTGAAGCTGCTCAGCCAGCGCCTCCGCGCCACCGACGAGGCGCTCGCTGATGCGGTGTTTTTGGACGTCCCCGCCCGCACCGCCAAGCGCCTCCTCGAGCTGGCCGGCGACGCCGACGAGTTCAAGCTGCCGGTCACCCAGGAGGAGCTGGCGGCGATGGTCGGCGCCTCGCGCGAGCGGGTGAACAAGGCGCTCGCCCTGTTCGGAAAGCTGGGCTGGCTCGAGGTCAAGGGCCGCAGCCGCTACAAGTTCGTCGACCGCCAAGCGCTCGAAGACCGGGCGAACTTGTAGTCAGGGGGTTGGCGCTAGGTCACTCGCAGGAACGCG
>JACDBD010000228.1 GCA_013695115.1 Actinomycetota bacterium
GCCCGATCCGCGGACGAGGAGCCTGCCGAGAACGGTGGCGCGAACGAGGCGGCAGCCGCGCCGGGCGCATTCGCCGACCTCGGCGAGGTGTCGGATCCCGCGGTCCTCCGCGAGCAGTTGGGCGCGCTGGCCGCGGCGCCCGAACCGCCGGCCGAGTCGGAGGACGACACCCAGGAGCGGGCTGCCGGCGGCGCCGCGGTGCCGGCCGGGTGCCTGACCGTGCTCGAGCAGGCGGGGGCAGGGTCGCCCACCCTCGTCGCCGGTGGGACCTACCAGGGCGCGCCCGCGCTCGTGCTCGTGGCGCCGAAGGGCGGGATCGACCTGGCGTTCGTGCTGGACGCGTCCACTTGTGAGCTGCGGTCCAAAGTCCCGCTCGTGTGACGGTTCGGCCGCCGCGGGTACGCTCCCTCGGTCATGAATGGCGAGCGGGACTGGACGGTCGACGCGGTCGACCGCATCGAAGAGGTCGTGGCCACGGTCCGGGACAAGACCGTGGTCCCGGCCCAGAACGTCACCAAGGCGGTCGTCTACGGGTTGCTCACCGCCTTCTTCATCGCCACCGCGGGGACGTTGTTCAGCATCGCCGTGTTCCGGGCCCTCGAGTCGTACCTCCCGGGCGAGGTGTACTGGGCCTACCTGGTGCTGGGCGGAATCTTCGTGCTCGCCGGTGCGTTCTGCTGGGCACGGCGCTTCGCGAAGCCCAAGGCGGGCTGAGCGAGCCCGAGGAGCACCATGCCCGAGGAACGCGAGCTCGTCATCGTCGGGTCCGGTCCCGCCGGCCTCACCGCCGCCCTCTACGCGGCCCGGGCCAACCTCGAGCCGGTGGTCATCGAGGGCCTCGAGGCCGGCGGCCAGCTGATGCTCACGTCCGACGTCGAGAACTACCCCGGGTTCCCCGACGGGATCCTCGGCCCCGAGCTCATGACCAAGTTCCGGGAGCAGGCGGGCCGCTTCGGCGCCGAGTTCGTGACCGCCGACGCCGACCGGGTCGACCTCTTCTCGTCGCCCTTCGGCGCCTGGGTGGGGGAGACCGAGTACCGGTCGCATGCCCTCATCGTGGCGACCGGCGCGTCGGCACGGATGCTCGGGCTGGAGTCGGAGAGCGCGCTGCTGGGTCACGGTGTCTCGACCTG
The DNA here is from genome assembly GCA_013695115.1 of Actinomycetota bacterium. Lineage (GTDB taxonomy): Bacteria > Actinomycetota > Acidimicrobiia > IMCC26256 > JACDBD01 > JBPCMN01. Next base: position 1,134 of record JACDBD010000228.1, read on the forward strand.
CGCGACGTGTGACGGGTTCTTCTTCCGGGAGAAGCCGATCGCGGTGGTCGGCGGCGGCGACTCCGCGGTCGAGGAGGCCATCTTCCTGACCAAGTTCGCGACCAAGGTGACGATCGTCCACCGGCGGGACGAGCTGCGGGCATCGAAGATCATGCAGGAGCGCGCGTTCGCGAACTCGAAGATCGAATTCCGCTGGAACTCCGTGGTCGAGGAGGTCGTCGGCAACGGGCGCGTCGACTCGCTGAAGCTGCGCGACACGGTCACCGACGCGCCGTCGGAAATGGCGGTGCAAGGGCTGTTCGTGGCCATCGGCCACGACCCCAATACCAAGTTGTTCGAGGGTCAGCTCGAGATGGACGAGAACGGCTACCTCTCGCTCCCGCATGCCGGCTCGACCCGGACGTCGATCGAGGGCGTCTTCGCCGGCGGCGACGTCGCCGACGCCGTGTTCCGTCAGGCGATCACCGCCGCCGGCACCGGCTGCATGGCCGCGATGGAAGCGGAACGCTGGTTGGAGGCCAAGAAGCACGCCGAAGCAACCGCCGCCGCCACCTGAATCGGACATGGGCTGACCGGAATGGTCCAACCCGGGTCGGGGTTGGACCCATCGGTACACTCATCCCGCCCAACCGGGCCGCCCCGAAAGGAACCCCTGTGGGAGACGACCTCATCACCGTGACCGACGCCACCTTCGACGAGTCCGTCGGCGGCGCCGACACGCCGGTCCTGGTCGACTTCTGGGCGGAGTGGTGCGGCCCGTGCAAGATGATCGCCCCCGTCCTCGAGGAGATCGCTTCCGACCACAAGGGCCAGATCGCGATCGCCAAGCTCAACGTCGACGAGAACCCCGAGACCGCGCGCCGCTTCGACGTGATGAGCATCCCGACGCTGATGGTCTTCAAAGGCGGGGAGCCGGTGAAGCGCCTCGTCGGGGCCAAGGGCAAGGGACAGCTCCTGCAGGACCTGGCCGAGTTCATCGGTTGACCGGGCCGCCGGGCTCCCGGTGATCGTCCCGGTCGAGCTCCGGCGCGGCCATCGCGGCGAGGCCGTCCGGGACCTCCAGCTCCGCCTCCAGGCGTTGGGCTTCGACGTCTCCGCCGACGAGCTCGGGCGATTCGACGACTCGACCGACACCGCCGTTCGGGCGTTCCAGGCGAGCAAGGGGCTCGTCGTCGACGGCGTCGGCGGCAGCGAGACCTGGGGCGCGCTGGTCGAGAGTGGGTTCGCGCTCGGCGACCGCATGCTCTACGCCCGCCGGCCCATGCTGCGGGGCGACGACGGCGCCGACCTCCAGCGCCGCCTGAACGCGCGCGGCTTCGACGCCGGGCGCGAGGACGGGATCCTCGGCGACCAGACCGCGACCGCCCTGTCGGAGTTCCAGCGCAACGCCGGCCTCGCGACCGACGGGATCTGCGGGCCGGCCACGGTCGCCGGGCTCACCCGGCT
>JACDBD010000230.1 GCA_013695115.1 Actinomycetota bacterium
CGTCGGCGTCGAGCGCACCGGCGGCGGCCGGCCCGGCGCGCAGCTGGGCCAGCACCCGGCCCCGCCGCTGGCGGAACGATCCCTCGAAGCGCGCCTGACGCGTCCGGCGCTCGCCATTGACCGGTCCGTGCGCGGTGCACTGCGGCGCCAGCGGACATTCGTCGCAGCGGGGGTCGCGCGGGCGGCAAACGAGCGACCCGAGGTCCATGAGCGCGAGGAGGCGGTCGCGCCCGCCCAACGGCCCACCGAGCTCGAGGGCGGAGGCCTCGGCTTCGCGCGGCGTGAGGCGACGGCCGGCGATCCGCTCGACCACCCGGCGGATGTTGACGTCGACCGCGACCACGTCGGCGTCGTCCGCCTGCGCCGAGACTGCCCCGGCGGTGTAGCGGCCGACGCCGGGAAGGTCGGTGAGGTCGTCGGGCCAGCCCCGCGCGGTGATCACCACCGCCGCTTCCCACAGCCGCCGGGCCCGACGCGGGTACCCGAGGCGACCCCATGCCGCGATTACCGCGCCCGGCCCGGCGGCCGCCATCACCCCCGGATCGGGGAAGCGGGCGATGAACCCGGGCCAGGCCGCCGCGACCCGGGACACCTGCGTTTGGTGCAGCATCACCTCCGACACGAGCACGGGCCAGCGATCGCGGATCGCCCGCCAGGCGAGCGCGTGCCGGCCGTGGCGCGCGTACCAGTGTCCGAGTCGAGCGTCTACGGGGACTGCCCCACGACGATCATCACCGTCGAGCCCTTCGGGGCCTGGCCACCCGACGGTGACTGCGCCGTGACCAGGCCGTTCTGCGCCGGCGCCGACGGGGCGAAGCTCGTGATCACGTTGAACCCCGCGAAGATCAGCATGTCCTGGGCCGCCGCCTGGGTCTGGCCCACGGTATTGGGCACGTTGACCATCGACGGGCCGTTCGACACGTAGAGGGTGAGCGCGGTGCCCTTGCGCTGCCGGGTGCCCTCGGCAGGATCGGTGCGGGTGGCGCGCCCGGCCGGGATCGTGTCGTGAGGCTCGGGCCGGACCGTCACCTCGAAGCCGGCGAAACGGAGGTTCGCCTCAGCCTGCGCCTGGGGCAGATTGGCCACGCCCGGGATGTCGACCGCCGGCTCCTTGGCCACGAACAGCGTCACCGGCGGCTGGCCGCTCTTGAGGACCTCGCCACCGGCGGGCGGGTCGGTCCGCAACACCTGGCCGGGAGGCTGCTCGCTCTCCTCCTCGGTGACCACGATGCTCGCGGGCCCGGGCGCCAATCCCTTACTCCTGAGCTCGTTCTCGGCGTCGCCGCGCTGCTTTCCGACCAGGTTCGGCATCAGGAACTTCGAGGCGCTCACGGTCAGCTCGACCGTTCCGCCCTTCTTGAGCTTCTCGCCCGAGGCCGGATCCTGCCCCAGCACCTGGTTCTCGGCCTGGTTGCTCTCCTCGTCGTTGCGCTTGACCTCGAATCCCTTCGCTTCGAGGGCGAGCTTCGCCTCGTCGAAGGTCTGGCCGACGACGTCGGGAACGGCCACAGTCGGGGCGCTGCTGCCCCGTTCGGGTGTGAACACCCCCGTGATCAGGCCGATCATCGCCGCGATCAACAGGACCCCGAGGATGGAGGCCACGACCGCGCCGACCACCTTGCGGGAACTGCGGCGCGGGGCGTAGTCGCCGGGCGGATAGTCGCCCGTCGGCGGTACGGCCTGGGTCTGGGCCACCGCCTCACCCGTGGGGAGGGCGGTGACGACGGCCGTGACCGGGGCGGCGCTCGGCGCCTTCCCCCGCCCGAACCGCACCAGGTCGTCGCGCAGGTCGTCGGCCGACTGGTAGCGGCTGTCGAGGTCCTTCGACATCGCCGACAGCACGATGCGCTCGAGGTCGTGCGGCACCGACGGCACCTGCTCGCTGAGCATCGGAGGCTCCTCGCGCACGTGCTTGTACGCGACCGCCACCGGGGTATCGCCGCTGAACGGCGGCTCCCCGCTCAACATCTCGTAGAGCACGACGCCGAGTGAGTAGACGTCGGATCGCCCGTCGACGGGCAGGCCCTGGGCCTGCTCGGGAGAGAAGTAGGTAGCGGTGCCCATGACCGCGCCGGTCTGGGTGAGGGCCTCCTTGGTGTCGGCCTGGGTGGCTCGGGCGATCCCGAAGTCGGTGACCTTGACCCGCCCGGTTTCGGTGAGCAGCACGTTGCCGGGCTTGATGTCGCGGTGGACGACGCCGCTGCGGTGGGCGAACGCCAACGCCTCCGCGATCTCGGCGCCGATCTCGGCGGACTGGGCGGGAGCAAGCGGCCCGTCGGCGTGGATGAGGTCGCGCAAGCTGCGGCCCTCGATGTACTCCATCACGATGAAATAGGTGCCGCGCTCCTGGCCCCAGTCGTAGATGGCGACGATGTTGGGGTGGCTCAGGTTGGCGGCGGCCTGGGCCTCGCGCCGGAACCGCTCCACGAAGCTCGGGTCGCGGGCGAACTCGGGGAAGAGCACCTTGACCGCCACCAGCCGGTCGAGCAGCTGGTCGCGGGCGAGGTACACCTGCGCCATGCCGCCCCGGGCGATGCCGCGTTCGATCTCGTAACGGTCCGAGAAGCTGTTCGCGACCTCCGTCATCGCGTCAAAACTCTACCTGTCGCCTCTCGCGATTCCCCGGAAGCGCGCTTCGCGACCGAGCGCGCTCATCGCAACAGCAGTTCCATCATCTGGCGGGCGAGCGGTGCCGCAACCCGGCCGCCGGTGGCGTCGCCACCCGCGCTGCCTCCCCCCTCGACGAGGACGGCCACGACGACCTGGGGATCCTCGGCCGGCGCGAACCCGACGAACCAGCTGTGGGGCGAGGTGATCTCGTTCTGGGCGGTGCCGGTCTTGCCCGCGACGGTGACCCCCGGGATCTGCGCCGCCTGGCCGGTGCCGGCCTGCACGACCGACACCATCATCCCCTTCACGGTCTCGGCGGTGCCGGCCGCCATTGCCGTCTTCCACGTTTCGTCGTCGAACGTGCGCACAGTCCCGCCCTCGGCGTCGGTTATCTCCGCCATCACGTGCGGCTTCATGATCTGCCCGTCGTTCGCGACCGCCGCGCCGACCAGGGCGAGCTGGAGCGGGGTGGTGAACACGTCGCCCTGCCCGATGCCGGCGAACGCGAACAGGGGCTGGTTCTGCTGGAACGACCCCGCCGCCGGCCCTCCACTCGCGGCCGCGCCGGGCGAGAGGTCGAGCGGCGGCGACGAGCCGATCCCGAACGCCTCCATCCCCGGCACGAAGCTGTCAGCGAGCTGGAGCCCGATGGCGCCGAAGGTGGTGTTGCACGACTGGCGGAAGCTCTCCGCCACCGTTCCGCCGCAGGTGAGGGTGGCGAAGTTCTTGAGCGTCGCGTCGGTCTGGGGCAGGTCGATCTCGCGCACCGCCGGGAACGGCGTGTCCGGGTTGACGACCCCGGCGTCGAGCGCGACCGAGGTGGTCACGATCTTGAACGTCGAGCCCGGCGGGTAGCGCTCGCGGTACGCCCGGGCGAGGTCGGGCTTGTCGGGGTTCTGCTGGAGCTGCTCGCCGAAGAGCTGCACCGCGTCGGTGTCGTGCCCCGAGAACGGGCTGGGGTCGTACGACGGGTTGGAGTACATCGCGAGGATGGCGCCGCTGTCGGGGTCGAGCGCGACGACGGACCCCTTCTGGCCGCCGAGCAGGTCACGGGCGAGCGCCTGGGCCTCGGCGGTGACGGAGAGCACGACGGTGCCGGTGTTCTCCTTGCCGGCGAAGATGTCGCCGAGATTGCGCAGGTCGAGCTCGAGGTCGCGGCCGACGAGCTCGTCGTTGTAGGTGTTCTCGACCCCGGAGTTGCCGAAGACGAACGACTGGTAGCCGACGATCTGGGCGAACAGGTCAGCCTGGGGGTACTCGCGCTGGAGGTCGAAGTCGTCGCCGTCCTCGTCCGGCACCGATTGGGCCACGACCTGCCCGTCGGCGGTCACGATGTCGCCCCGGGGACGCGAGAAGTCCCGGATCGCCTTGCGCACGTTGCGGGGGTCGTTGGCGAGCTCGTCGGCGTGGAAGACCTGCAGATAGGTCAGCTGCCCGGCCAGGGCGAGGATCAGGGCGGTGCAGGCGAGCCCGACCCGGCGGATGGCGCGGTTCACGGTTGCATTCTCACTGGCGGACCGTGACCGCGGCCCGGCTCGCCTGCGTTTCGGCCCGCGCCGCGGTCTCGTCCGAGATGCGCAGTAGCAACGCCAGGATCACGAAGTTCGCGATCAACGAGGAACCGCCGTAGGAGATGAACGGGAGGGTGATGCCGGTCAGGGGGATCAACCGGGTCACGCCACCCAGGATGAGGAACGTCTGAACCCCGACGATCGCGGTCAACCCCGCAGCGAACAGCTGCGAGAAGGGGCGGTCGGCCTGGACCGCGATCCGGAAGCCGGTGCCGATGACCAACAGGAACGCGATCAGGATCGCGATGGTCCCGAGCAGGCCCACCTCCTCGCCGATGGCGGAGAACACGAAGTCGGTGGGCGCATTGGGGATCTTCTCGGGGCTGCCGAGCCCGAGCCCGGTGCCGGCGAAGCCGCCGGTCCCGAAGGCGAACAACGATTGGGTGATCTGGAACCCCTCGTCGCCGGCGACCGGCCACGGATTCTTCCAGGTCGAGATGCGCACCTGCACGTGGTCGAACATCTGGTACGCGACCAGCGCGCCCGAGACGAACAGCCCGAGCCCGGCGAGCAGGTAGACCGCCCGCTCGGTCGCCATGTAGAGCATGGCCGCGAACACCGCGAAGAACAGGAGCGACGACCCCAGGTCCTTCTCCTGGACCATGACGATGATCGACACGCCCCAGGCGAGCAGGAGCGGCCCCAGGTGCTTGGGGTCGGGGAGCCGCATGCGGCCGAGACGGCGGCTGCCGGCGGCGAGCAGCTCGCGCTTGTCGACCAGATAGGCGGCGAAGAAGATCACCACCAGGACCTTGGCGGCCTCGCCCGGTTGGAAGTTGATGGGGCCGAGCCCCACCCACAGACGGGCGCCGTTGATCTCCTGGCCGACCCCGGGGACGAGCGGCAACAGCAGCGCGCCCAGGCCGAGGACGAGGAACGTGTAGCGGTAGCGCTCCAGCGTGTTGACGCGCCGGACGAACATGAGCGTGAGCACGAACGCCCCGACGCCGAGCGCGATCCACAACGACTGGATCCGGGCGAGGTCGCGGTCGAGCCGGGAGATCGTGATGAAGCCGACGCCGTTGAGCAGCGCCACGATGGGCAGCAGCGTGCCGTCGGCTCGCGGCGCAAGGCGGCGCACCGCGAGGTGCGCGATCACGAGCAACCCGATGACCACGCCGAGGATCGCCCAGAGGTCGGGGGGCAGCTCGGGCCCGTCGGCCAGCAGCAGCAACACGTAGCCCCCGGCGGTGACGACGACCGCGAGGATGCTGAGCCACAACTCGGACGCGCGCCGGCGCAGGCCGGTCACGCTTGCGATCGCGGCGCTCACGCCGGGGGCGGCGGGGGTGGGGGCACGGTGGTGGTGGTCGTCGTGGTGGTCGTCGAGCCGGCCGTCTCCCGGTCTTCGATCTTCTGGTCGAGCCGCTCGACGAAGGCGTCGGCCTTGTCGCGGGACGAGAAGCGCTTGCCGCCGTCGATGTCGTTGCGTTCGGCCTCGGTGAGATCGGCCACCTTGATCGGCGTCCGCTCTTCGAGCGTCGGGTCCCAGCCGAGCAGGCCGCCGGGCACGCCCTGGAACACGGTGACGCGGGCGCGGTCGATGTCGACGAAGTACGTCCGGCGGGCGTACCAACCCACCGCGGTGAAGGCGAGGCCGAGGACGAGCACCACCGGGAGCACCCAGAGCAGCACCCGCGCGATCCGGCCGGCTCTCGGAAGCCGGCGTCGCCGGTCACGCCGTGATGGGGCCGGCGGCTCGGCGGTCAGGTCCTCGTCGTCGCGCGGTAGGGCGGCGGCCGTCGGCGAGCCGTCGGCCACGACGTCGAGGATCACGACGGTGATGTTGTCCTCGCCCCCCGCTTTGTTGGCCGTGTCGACGAGCTCGTTCGCCGCCTTCTGCGGATCGGGCTCGCGTTGGAGGATGGCGGCGATGTCCTCGGTGCGAACCATGCCGGTCAGCCCGTCCGAGCACAGCAGGATGCGGTCGCCGTCGTGGAGCTCGATCGGGTACATGTCGACCTCGACGCCGGGTTCGATCCCGAGAGCCCGGGTGATGACCGAGCGTTGCGGGTGCACCTCGGCCTGCTCGGGGGTGAGCTCGCCGCCTCGCACCATCTCCTCGACCAGGCTGTGGTCCTCGGTGACCTGTTGGAGCTCGCCGTCGCGCACGAGGTAGGCGCGGGAATCGCCCACGTGGCCGATGAGCAGCGTCCCACCGGCCGCGAGCGTCGCCGCCGTCATCGTCGTGCCCATGCCTCGCAGCCGCTCGTCGGCGGCGGAGCGCTCGAGCACCGCGTCGTTCGCCAGGGTGATCGCGTCGCGGATCGGCGTCCCTTTCGCGACCGCGGCCCGTAGCGCCTCGATGGCGGTCTCGCTGGCGACCTCGCCCGCCTGGTGGCCGCCCATGCCGTCGGCGACGGCATAGAGGTCCATGGTCTTGTTGATCAGCCGGGCGTCCTCGTTGCCCTCCCGAACGCGGCCCTTGTCGGTCTTCTCTCCGACAACCACCTTCATGAGGTCGCTCCGCGGGGGTTCACTTGATGACCTCGGCGACGGTCTGGCCGAACTGCACCTGGTCGCCCCGTTTCAATCGGGTGGGGGCCGTCACCTGTTTCCCGTTCACGAAGGTGCCGTTGGTGGACCCGAGATCCTCGACGAACGCCTGCCCGTTCTGCTGGTAGAGGCGGGCGTGGAGCGTCGATACGAAGGTGTCGTCGGCGAGGACGATGCCGCACCCCCCGCCCCGTCCCACCGTGACCTCGGCGGGGATCGGGATCACCTCACCGCTGCGGGGAGACGGGTCGAGGAGTCGGAGCCTCAGGGTGCCCCGGCCCTCGGACCGCTTCTCCCGTCCGCGCGGCGCGGCGG
>JACDBD010000241.1 GCA_013695115.1 Actinomycetota bacterium
GCCGGCTTGGGCTCTTTGGGAAGGCCCAGCACGCGTTCGCCCACGATGTTGCGCATGATCTCGTCGGTGCCGCCGGCGACGCGCATGCCGGGGATCCCGAGGATGAACTCGGCGTTGGCGTACGTCCCCCACTCGCCGGTGTCGGCGGCGAGGCGGGGGCCCAGCATCTCGCTCACGGTCTGGGCGAGGCGCTGCATGTTCTGGGTGAGCGCGAGCTTGGCGATCGACATCTCGGGCCCGGGGAGCTGGCCGGCGCGAATCTTGGCCATCGCCCGCAGGTTGGTGTACCGGGCGACATTGGCGCGCACGAACGCGTCGGCGAGACGCTGGCGCACGACCGGGTCGTCGGCCAGGCCGAGGTAGCGGGCGATCTCGACGAAGCGGGTCATGTTCTGGGCGCCGAAGCCCGAGCCGCTCCCGCCGCCGCCGATCGCCGCCCGCTCGTTCATGAGCGTGGTGAGCGCGACCGTCCAGCCCTCGTTGACGTCGCCGAGCCGGTGGGAGTCGGGGACGCGCACCTCCTCGAAGAAGACCTCGTTGAACGACGCGCCGCCGGTCATCTGGCGCAGCGGTCGTACGTCGACACCGGGAGCCTTCATGTCGACGAGGAACATCGTGAGGCCCTTGTGCTTGGGCTGATCGGGGTCGCTGCGGGTGATGATCTCGCCGATGTCGCTGTACTGCGCGCCGGACGTCCAGACCTTCTGCCCCGTGAGGATCCATTCGTCGCCGTCGCGCACCGCCTTGGTCTGGATGCCGGCGAGGTCGGAGCCGGCCACCGGCTCGGAGAAGAGCTGACACCCGACGACGTCGCCTCGGTACATGGCGCCGAGGTAGCGCGCTTTTACCTCGGGAACGGCGTGGGCGAGGATCGTGGGCGCGACCATCCCGAGCCCGATCACGAACGGCTGCTGGCTCGGGATGCGGAAGCCCGCCTTGACGTCGCCGTAGGCGCGCTCGTACTCCTTGGGCAGCGCCCGCCCGCCGAACTCCGCGGGGCCGGTGATCCAACCGAAGCCGGCGTCGAACTCGGCCGCCTTCCACGCCTTGGCCGCGGCGACCTCGGCCGCCTCCTCCTCGGGGTCCTTCTCGTCGAGGAGACCGACGCGGTCGGTTCCCTCACCCCACACGAACTTCTCCTCCGAGCGCGGCTCGGTGTTCTCCTCGAGGAAGGCGCGGGCGGCCGACGCGAACTGTTCCACGGAGAGGTCAGCGGTCATGACGGCATCGTAGGGCCGTCCTCGTAGGTCGTCCCGTTTCGAACCGAGGCGAAGAGGTCATCCAGGGCCGCGAACGCGTCTTGGTGCTCGAGGAGCTGCTCGAGTCGTCCCTTGATCTTCAGTCGGCCGACCGCGAGCGCGTCCTGCGCGTCGGCGGTGCCGGCGTTGATGGCCCGGGCGACGTCGTATTTGGCGAACAACGTCAGATCGGGCGCGTCGGCCGACCCCGGGCGGACGCGCACCCCGTCGCGGTCGATGGTGACGTAGTAGCGAACTTCGCCGTTGGGCGCGCCCTGCACGACCTGCTGCACGGTGAGCGTGAGGTCGTCGGCTCGCGTCGTCGCCGCATCGGTCGCCCGGGCCGCCGCATCGAGCTCGGCGACCCACTCGGGGGACAGGAACACGGCCATCGCGTGCGGATGCTACGGCTCTCGTCCGCCCTCGACGGCACACTCGGCCTACGATCCACCGATGGCATCGGAGGCCACGGCGCGGGCGACCGCGGTCCCGCCGAGCCTCGCCGAAGTCGGGGAGCGGGCTGAGCAGCGCATCATCGGGCTGTTGGACGCGGAGCTCGCCCGCTGGCGTGAGGTGGACGTCGATCTCGCCCAACCATTGGCTGCACTGCGCGACCTCGTCCGCTCCGGGGGTAAGCGGCTCCGGCCGGCGTTCTGCTACTGGTCCTATGTCGGCGCCGGCGGTGACCCCGCCGACCGGCTTGTCGCCGACGTGGGTGCCGCCCTCGAGCTCCTGCACACGTTCGCGCTCGTCCACGACGACGTGATGGACGGGTCCGACCTTCGTCGCGGGCGTCCGGCAATTCACCGCCGGTTCATTGGCCATCACGAGGACGCCGGCTGGCGGGGTGAAGCCCGTCGCTTCGGTGAGGGTGCCGCCATCCTGGTGGGTGACTTCGCGTTCGTCTACGCGGATGTGCTGTTCGCGTCGGCGCCTGCCGCGGCGCGGCCTATCTTCGACGAGTTGCGGATCGAGTTGTGCGTCGGCCAGTACCTCGACCTCGTCGGAACCGCCACCGGGACCAACGATCCCGTCCGCGCCGAGCGCATCGAACGGTACAAGTCGGGCAAGTACACCGTCGAACGCCCGCTCCACCTCGGCGCCGCGCTCGCAGGCCGGCTCGAGGAGCTCAGCGAGCCGTTGAGCGCGGTCGGTCTTCCGTTGGGCCAGGCGTTCCAGCTCCGCGACGACATCCTCGGAGTGTTCGGGGACGCCGAGGTCACGGGCAAGCCGGTCGGCGACGACCTGCGCGAGGGCAAGCTGACCCCGTTGCTGGCGGAGGCGGCGGCCCGGGCCACGGGAGCGCAGTCGAAGCTCCTCGAGCGGGTGGGCTCCGCCGACCTCGATCGGTCGGAGATCACCGCCCTCCAGGCGGTCCTGGTCGAGACGGGCGCGCGCATGGAGGTCGAAGGGGCCATCGAGCGGCTGGTCGACGAGGCGCTCACGGCGCTGGCGGCCACACCGCTGACCGCAGACGCCCGGGTCGCGCTCGAGGAGCTCGGCACATTCGTCGCCTGGCGCGATAGATGACGCAAGCGGCGGTAGCGATCGACCGCCGACCAACTTGGCGTCCGAGCGAGCGCCCGCGGGCCGGCCAATCCCTTTCTGGATGGCCCGGCGCGCAGCGAGCGAGGCAATAGAGGATGCGGGTAGCGGTCATCGGGGCGGGGTTCGGGGGGCTGTCGGCGGCGTGCCACCTGACCGGGCGGGGCCACGACGTTGTCGTGGTCGAGCGCGAGGAGGTGCCGGGCGGCCGCGCCGGTCTGGTCGAGGAGGCGGGCTACCGGCTCGACCCCGGACCGACCGTGCTCACCATGGTCGGGCTCCTCGAGGAGACGTTCCGGGCCGCGGGCGCCGACCTGGTCGACCACCTCCGGCTGCGCCCGGTCGACCCGATGTACCGCGCCTGCTTCCCCGACGGGAGCGTGCTGCACGTGCGCCACGGTCGCGAAGCCATGGCGGCCGAGATCGCCGCGTTCGCGGGGCCGCGAGAAGCGGCCGCGTTCCACCGCTTCTGTCGCTGGTTGCAGGAGCTCTACGAGCTGGAGCTGCCCCACTTCATCGCCCGCAACTACGACTCTCCCTTCGATCTCGTCCGTGATCCCGCCGCACTCTTCCGCCTCGTGCGGTTGGGCGCGCTCCGGAAACTCGCGCCGACGGTCGAGTCGTACTTCGCCGATCCGCGCCTCCAGCGCATCTTCTCGTTCCAAGCCATGTACGCGGGCCTGTCGCCGTTCGAGGCGCTCGCGATCTACTGCGTCATCACTTACATGGACACGGTCGAGGGCGTGTTCTTTCCCGACGGTGGCATCCACGAGGTCGGGCGCGGGCTGATGCAAGCGGCGGAGAAGGCGGGCGCCTCGTTCACCTTCGGGCAGCCGGTCGAACGCATCACGAGGAACGCCGACGGCTCGGTGCGCGGGGTGAAGCTCGTCGGCGGTGAGCACGTCGACGCCGACGCGGTCGTGTGCAACGTCGATCTTCCGGTGGCCTACCGACAACTACTCGGCCTGGAGCCGCCGCTCGTCTCGAGACGGGGGCACTACTCCCCGTCGTGTGTGGTGTGGCTCGCGGGCGTGCGGGGCGCGCTCCCGCCCGACGCCGCCCACCACAACATCCACTTCGGGACGACGTGGCGCGAGGCGTTCGACGCGCTCCTCCGCGACGGCCAGCGCATGCCCGACCCGTCGATCCTCGTCACGTGCGCGGCGGCGTCCGACCCGTCGCTCGCACCGGCCGGCGGTACGACGCTGTTCGCGTTGGAGCCGGCTCCGAACCTCGACGGCCACGTCGACTGGGAGAAGGAACGGGCCCACCTGCGCGACGAGCTCGCCGGCCGGGTGGGATCGCTCGGTTACCCGGTCGACGACGTCGTGGTCGAGCGGCTCACTGATCCGCGCGACTGGGAGGCGCAGGGCCTCGAGCGGGGCACGCCGTTCGCGCTGGCACACCGGTTCCTCCAGACCGGCCCGTTCCGCCCTGCCAACACCGACCGTCGCATCCCCGGCCTCGTCTTCTCGGGCATGGGCACGGTGCCCGGTGTCGGCATTCCGATGGTGCTGATCTCGGGGCGGCTCGCGGCCGACCGCATCGACGAGTGGGCGCTCAGGCGGACGCGATGACGACGCTCGAGCAATCGTACGCCCGCTGCCGGCAGCTGAACAGGGCTTACGGCACCACGTACTACGCGTCGACGTTCGCCCTCCCGCGGGTCAAGCGCGACCACGTCCACGCGCTCTACGGCTTCTGCCGCTACGCCGACGACATCGTCGACGACCTCGGCGCTGCGCCCGTCGAAGTGCGGGAAAAGGCCCTGGGCGAGTTCGGCGACCGCTTCTTTGCCGATCTCGAGTCGGGCGACTCCGACGACGAGGTGCTCAAGGCGGTCGTCCACACCGT